>JASEHB010000595.1 GCA_030018745.1 Desulfatibacillaceae bacterium
GCCAGACCCTTCTTGCAGGCCGCCTGGCCGAACTCTATGAAACCCTTGCCCATTTTGAAGGGGTTTATGCACCTCATTTGGCAGAAAAAATTCTTGCAGGGCTGGGCTTTTCAGAAAATGATTTCCAGCGGCCCCTGTCCGAGCTTTCCGGCGGCTGGCGCACCCGCGCGGCCCTTGCCGGGCTTCTGTTCCAGCGGCCGGATATTTTGCTTTTGGATGAACCCACAAACCATCTGGATGTGGATTCCGTGAGATGGGTTTCCAGCTATCTGGATAGCTATGACAAGGCCATAATCCTTGTCTGCCATGACCGGCAGTTTTTGAACCGCCATATTTCCCGCGTAATAAGCTTTGAGACCGAGGGCGTGCGCCAGTACAAGGGCGATTTTGAAAGCTACCTTGCCCAAAGAGCGGACGAGGAGGTCATTCTTGAACGGCAGGCCAGAAACCAGGAGCAGAAGGTAAAGCAGGCCCAGAAATTCATCGAGCGCTTCCGCTACAAGTCCACCAAAGCCCGTCAGGCCCAGAGCAAAATAAAGGTGCTGGAAAAAATGGAGATCATCCAGCGCCACAAGCCGGTCAGAAGCGT
Organism: Desulfatibacillaceae bacterium; assembly: GCA_030018745.1. Lineage (GTDB taxonomy): Bacteria > Desulfobacterota > Desulfobacteria > Desulfobacterales > Desulfatibacillaceae > JAGVAW01. The sequence continues at coordinate 590 of JASEHB010000595.1, forward strand.
TCGCTTTTCCTTTCCTCCTGTAAAGCAAAGCGGCAGGAATGTTGTTCATGTTGAAAATGTGGCCAAGATTTTCGGCGAAAATGTCCTTTACAAAAATGTGAACAGAACCGTTTTAAGGGGCGAGCGCATTGCTGTAATCGGCAAAAACGGGACAGGCAAAACCACCCTTTTGAAAATCATTGCAGGAGAGCTTGCGTCTGATGAAGGCAAAATATCCATGGGCCAGGGCGTTTCCCTTTCCTACTATGCCCAGCATCAGGCCGAGCAGCTTGACTTGAGACGCAGCGTTGTGGAGGAAGTCGGCTCTGTTGCGCCGGATGCCTCCCACACCTTTATCCGCAATGTGTGCGGCGCATTTTTGTTTTCGGGCGATGATGTGGAAAAATCCATCAGCGTTCTTTCCGGCGGGGAAAAGGCCCGTGTGGCCCTTGCCAAGCTTCTGGTGCGCCCGGGCAATTTCCTTCTCATGGATGAGCCTACAAACCACCTGGACATCATTGCAAGCGAGCAGTTGATAACCGCCCTGTCCCAGTATGACGGCACGCTTTTGTTTGTCTCCCACAACCAGGCATTTGTAAACCGCCTGGCCACAAAGATATGGGACATAAAAAATCATCATCTTGAGGAGTATCCCGGCAGCCTGGAGGAGTATTACGACCACCTTGAAAGGCAGCAGGAGTGCGGGGCAGGGGGAGCGGCCCTGTCTTTGGGCAACCAGGCTGCCCGCAACGAAAAGGCAGGCAGCAGGGATGAAAAAAAGGCTGTTAAACGCGCCCAGGCGGACGCCCGCCGGACGCTCCACCAGAAAAGCGCGCCCATAAAAGGCCGCCTTGCCAAAACCGAGGCCCGCATTGATGAGCTGGAAAGCGATGAAAAGCGCATAAGCGAGCAGTTGTGCGACCCCAAGGTGTTTGAGGATGCAACTGCAAGCCGGGAGCTTTTAACTTGCTACGACAAGGTTAAGAAGGAGCTTGAAGCTTGTTATGCCCGTTGGGAGCAGGACCAGAAAACCCTTGAAGACATAACAAAGGAGCTTGCCGCGGATGGCTGCCTGACAGACGATTGATTTTTGCCTTGCCTGCTCCGGCCTGATGCCAGGCCATCAATTGTGTGCAATCGTTGACAGGTGGTAAAAAATCTAATATGATTAGGTTGTTTGGCGCATGGTAGCAATAAAGGCCTTTAAGCTTACCGGCAAAAGGCTTGACAGCGGTTTAGCAGCCCGTGAAACAGGCAAAATTTTCTTTTGGCAGGCCGCCAAAGCCTTTTGTGCTGACACAGGCTGCAAGGCAAAGCGTTTTTCGCCAATCCGTGGGCATTTCCTATCCCTTTTAATCTTTTGCAGGATTGGCGGCACAACTTGCCGACTCATCAAAAATGATGAACAATAATTCCG
>JASEHB010000596.1 GCA_030018745.1 Desulfatibacillaceae bacterium
CACTGGAAAGGCCATCCTAAAATCATTTATTTAAGTATATTAATAGATTATATAGCATTTTAGCCCCAAATAAAAGCTTTTTTCATGCCAAAACAGCCTCATTAAAATATCCTAAAAGGCCTAATGCCTTCAAATTGTTTTCAGGAGGGTTTCCCTACCCCACCACCTTCACCCAACCACCCTCAGCATGGTCTTGCTGAACAGCCTTTCCAGGCCCAGGGCCAGTTGGCTGATGTCCTGCATGAAGTAGATTCGATCCGGCGGGAAGTAGGCCCTTAAAAAGTCGCGGGTTTGGGTGTTGCACCCGCAGCCTATGGTATAGACATCCACCTTGTTTTTGCTGCACCAGTTAAGGGCGTCCCCCAGGCGCAGGCCGCAGTTGGCAGCGCCGTCTGTTATGTGGATTATCATGCGGTTGCTGGAAAGAGCCGGCAAATTCATGGCTGCTGCCAGTATTGCCTGGCCCGATGGCGTGCGGCCTGCCGGGGCCACAGTGTAAAGCCGCGGGCCGTGGTTTAGGCGCGTAAGCGTGCAGCGGCGCTCGTGCTCGTGGTAGGCGTAAATATCCAGCAAATTTTCAAAGCCCTGGGCTGCATGGGCCAAAGAAACAAAGGTTTTTTCCGCCACGGCCCAGGGTTTTACCGGCCCCTTGCCGCTCATGCTGGCAGAAGCATCTGCCACTATGCATATCTGGTGAAAAAAGCGGTTGCCCGGAGACTGGCGGTTCTTGAAAATCTTTCCATCAATGGGCGCGCGAAAAAGGCGGCGGGCATCAAGCTTGCCCTCGCTCAAACCCCGGCGGAAATTGCGGCGTCTGGCCAGCCTTGCCAGGCTTTCCTGCTTTTTGAAAACCGCCCTCAAGCGCTCCACCTGCACGGGGTCGGGCCTTATGGTTGATATTGCACGGCCCGGCACAAAGCGCGTTTCCATGGCCCCGGCCTCCGGGTCTGCCACGGCAACGGCCACGCACTGGGTCATGTCCTTTGCATCCTCCTCCAGCAGGCGGTTCACCTCTTCAGCCAGTTGCGGCTCAAGCCCGCCGGTTGTTGAAGCCTCCCTTTCCTCCTCCTTATTTTCCGCCTCATCAGCGCAGTCGTCAGGTTCCGGCAGCTCGCCCTTTGGCGCAGCCTCGTCAAACAAATTCACGGTTTCCGGTTCGTCCAGCGGCTCAAAAACCTCCCATTGGGAAAGGCTTTTTGCCCACAAACCGTTAAAAAGCCCCTTGTAAAGGGCCACCCGCTCATCCCTGTCTGTTGAGCCGCCCCCGCGCACAGCCAAATCCCTTATGGGGGCCACAAAGCTATTCAGGGTATCAACAGCATCATCATAATAAAAATGAAGATTCTGCCGCCGCTGGCCCAAAAGCGCCTTGCCAAGCCACACCCAGGCCAGGCTCTCCGGGCTTGGGGGCAGGGCCGGGTCCCTCACGGGCCGGGCAAGCTCCACCCTAAAAAGCGCACCCAGGTAAAGGTCCCAAACCGGGGCCTTGGGTAGCGCCATCAAAAAAATGTCCTCCCCGGCAGCAATCACCGCCTCAAAAAAAGGCTGATCCCGCATGGGATAAACAGTTGCCGCCTCCCGCAGAGCCTTTTCCCTCACCCATTCCGTCCACCGGGCAGACAAAAGCCCCTGGCGCACCACCTGGCCCACCAGCAGATCAAAACGCCTGTGGGGAACAGGATAACCCCCCCGCAAAGGAGCCGGGTCCAGCAGAATGGCAGAACCGCAATCCTGGGCCATGCCCTGCCAGAAAACAGGCTTGATGTTGCGGCCCAAATGCCCGGCAACCTTGCGCAAAGCCCGCAAGGCAAGGGCAAGCTCTGCCGCCTCATTGCCCGAACGGTTCTTGCGCCAGAAACGCGAATAGGTTTTTATTAGGGAAAGCTGCGGCTCCATGACAAACCTTTGAGGGCGCAAACAGAAGAAAAAGACAGATAAAAGAAACTGTTTTGCGGGGGAAAAACTTTTTTGGAAAAAAGTTTT
>JASEHB010000597.1 GCA_030018745.1 Desulfatibacillaceae bacterium
CCCTCATTCCTCGCTTGCGCGCCAAAGCATCCGCCTCGCCTGGAGCAGCCAGGGGCTTTTGTGGTTGAAAAGAAAAAAACCATCCTCTTCCCAAAATTCCTGCGGTGTATGGTTTTATGCCTTATCTGTTGATGGCCGGTTTTGGTGGTCATACCTGCAAGATTGCTGCAACTGTTCAGTAACTGTTTTCTCTGGTTGGCAAGAGTTATTGGCAAACAATTATTGATTATCAATAAGGTGTTAAAAATAGGAGCCATAAACAGTCCTGCTTGTTTCAAACCCTTTCAGGTGTTTTTTTGACTGCTGAATTGGTTTGGACAGATTGACCAAGGCGCAGAGCTTTTTTTGCAGCAGTTTGCAGTTAATCAGCATTAAATTATAATCTATTGTGGGCAAAACAAAGCAATGGCGGGTCTTGACATTAGTAATTGTGTACCTAGCATGACAATAGATGATAAAGAGTTGCATTTTAATTTTGAATGTGTGAAGATAATAAAGAAAACGATGGCCTGTTCAGATGGAGTTTTACAAAAGGGCCGGGGGGGGTGGAAAAGAGCTGAAGCAATGGAAGAATACTCCAGAAACCTAGAGGTTGACAAATGAATCCTGTCATCGGCACTTATGTCAGGCGGAAGAGGCTTGCGCTCCTTGAAAAGGATCGCCGCTTTTCCCTGCGCCAGGTGGCCATGCGCATCGGCATTGAACCATCCTATTTGAGCAAGGTCGAGAGGAATGAGAAGGCCCCCCTGTCCGAGCCGAAAATTCTTGCCCTTGCAGATGAACTCGGTGAAGACCGGGATGTCCTCATGGCCCTTTCCGGCAAGGTGAGAAGCGACTTGCAGGAAATCATCATCAAAAGGCCCCAGCTTTTCGCCCAGCTTTTAAGCCTGCTGGAAAGCACGCCGGACAAAGCTGTCCTCAAGCTCATCAAGAGCGTTAGAGACGGCAAGTGGTAATACTATGCCGCTTCCTTTTCTTTATGGAACCTGTCCAAAGGGGCTTGACCCCAAAAGCCGGAGTTGAGTATTTTATGCACGGCCCTTGGTTCGGATAACCCTGTATTTAAATCTGGCAGCGATATAATATGGTGCTCCTGGAGGATGGCAAGCTTGTGTTTTTCTTCCCGGCTGTGCATCCCCAGGCCCGGCTGGAAGCATCCTTTGTCCGGTCCGTCAAGGTACCTGAAGACGGGCGGGCCTATCCCCAGCCAGCCCAGAAAGATTGCCTGCCCATAGCCCTTGTGGATGACCATGCGCATCGCCTTCCGCCTGCCTGGGTGGAGCATGGCGGTGTCATGCTGCCCGTGGAGCGCTCCGAGTCCCTCTATATCTGCCTGGAAAGCATCGCCGCCTTTGATACGGGCGTTGCTTATCCCTTTGCCGTAAAGGCCGGGGCCGGAAAAATAAGCGCCTTTTCGGGCAGGGATTGGGATGAAGCCAGCTTTGACACGCCGGACTACGCTGTGGTCACAGACCGGTTCTGGATAGACGGATTTTGTGGAGATGACGGCAAGGTGCGCCAGTTTGTGGCCCAGCCCCTGGGAATGGGCCATACTTTGGAAGAAAAATTCCGCTCTTCCGGCCCTTATTGGGGCGGCATTCAGCTTGCTGTTTATCCCATGAAGCCCCAGGCCTGGGAGGAGTTTGCCAGGTTTTTGGCTCCCAGGCCCCGTGTGGTTGCAGAGCAGCAGGCGCATTTTACGCCGGACATGGGCCTGGCTCCGGGCGGCAGAATAAGCCAGCACATTCCGTTGGATCCCTATGGCCCCCAGGCCTGGGATTGTCAAACCAAAGCCCGCTGCTTTGTTCATCTGGCGGATGCGGCCCAGTGGGAGCGACTGACCTCCATATAAATGGGGCGGCCCCAGGCAAACGAGGGCGGCGTTACGCGGGGCATCGCCGGGTCTCGATGTACTAGTGTCATGTCCGGTAAGTTATGTTTCATATTCAAGTGAATTTCTGGCTTGCTCTACTTTTT
>JASEHB010000598.1 GCA_030018745.1 Desulfatibacillaceae bacterium
GCGAGGTTCCGGGAACAGACTGGTTTCTTGTTGTGGAGCAGGACAGGGACGAAGCCTTCCAGAGCGCCGACCTTTTGAAGCGCTATGTTTATGCCACAATGGCCTTTTCCGTACTGTGCGCGGCTTTTCTGGCATTGTCCATCTCCCGCTACCTTGTGCGGCCCATAAAGCAGTTGAGTGAGGCGGCAAACCACCTTGCCGGAGGCGATTTCGACAAAGCCATACTCAACACAAGGCGCAAGGATGAAATAGGCCTGCTGCTGGCCGCCTTCAACAACATGGCAGCCCAGCTCAAGGAAAGGCAGATTCTGCTTGAAAAGGAAGTGGGCCTTAAAGATGCCAAGCTTTCCCAGACAGATGCCATGCTTCAGCAGAGCAGGCTGGCGGCTGCCAGATCAGAAAAACTTGCGGCTTTGGGCCGCATGGGAGCCGGCGTAACTCACGAGATAAGGACGCCGCTTACCTCCATAAAGCTTTTTCTGGAATCCGTGCAAAGCGAGATAGAGACCTCCCCGGAAAACGAGGAGGACTTCAATGTGGCCATGCGCCAGATACAGAGGATAGAAAAGACCATCAACCGTTTTCTGGACTTTGCAAAACCCCAGGAGCTTTCGTTCTCCCTTGTTGATGTGGAGCTGCTCCTGAAAGAAACCATTTCTGTTGTAAGGCCCATGGCCATCAAGCAGGAGTGCTCCCTGAAGATGAACATTCTGGGGGAATTGAGCAAAGTCAGAGGCGACAGAAAGCTTCTTGAGGAAACCTTCATCAATCTTCTGGTGAACTCGCTGGAAGCCTTGGGCAGCAAGGGAAAAATTGAAGTGACAGCACGCATGGACTCGTGCCGGATAAACGGAAGATCCGTGTCATGCGTGAGGGTGGTTGTTGCAGACAACGGCCCTGGAATAGAAAAGGAAAGAATACAAAACATCTTTGACCCCTTTTTCACCACCAAGCCATCAGGAACCGGCCTGGGGCTTTCCCTTGTTCACAGCTCTGTTCAAAGCCACGGCGGTTTCGTTGATGTGCAGAGCGAGCCGGAATGCGGGACTGTTTTTTCCATTTTTCTGCCAGCAGAGCCGCATGGGAACTTCGACAATGAGCATGGACAAGATACTTATAATTGATGATGATGAAGGCCTGACCCACTTCTTGAGCCGTTTTTTTTCAAGAAAGGGCTACTCGGTCACGGCGTGCAAGGATGGGCTGAACGCCCTTGATGTGATTGCCGGTGAGCAGTTTGACCTTATTCTCATGGATTACAAGATGCCCGAGCTGAACGGGCTTGAGACCCTGAAAAGAATAAAGGATTTGCAGGTAAAGACGCCGGTCATCATAATGACTGCCTACGGGACCACGGAAACCGCCATTGAGGCCATGAAAAGGGGTGCTTACGATTACCTGCTAAAGCCCTTTGACCGCAAGGAATTGAGCAGAATAATATATGATGCGCTTGCCATAAACCGGCAGATGAAAGAGGTGGTGAGTTTTCCCCAGCCGCCGGGCAAGGCAGCCGGTGGCCGGGGCAAAGGCGCCTTGTGCATTATAGGCGGCAGCAAAAGGATGCAGGATGTTTACAAGCTCATAGGCCAGGTGGCCGAGAAGGATGTTTCCGTGCTCATCGGCGGGGAAAGCGGAACAGGAAAGGAGCTTGTGGCAAGAGCCATCTACCACCACAGCCTGCGCAAGGACAGCCCTTTCATGGCTGTGAACTGCGCCGCCATACCAGACGCCCTTTTTGAAAGCGAACTTTTCGGCTACGAGCGGGGAGCGTTTACAGGCGCGGAGCGCACCCACATGGGAAAGCTGGAGCGCTGTGATGGGGGCACATTTTTTTTGGATGAAATCGGGGATATGTCCCTGTCCACCCAGTCCAAGCTCTTGAGGGTGCTCCAGGAAGGGGAGTTTGAGAGGCTTGGAGGGCTGGAGACCATAAAGGTCAATATCCGTATCATAGCCGCCACCAATAA
>JASEHB010000041.1 GCA_030018745.1 Desulfatibacillaceae bacterium
CGGCTTTTTTGCTTCCTGGCATTGAAAACAGCTTTATTGGGGGCTGTTTTTCAATATAAGCTGGCGGATAAAACAGCCGAATATCTCATAGCGCTCAAATTCCGGATACTTGAAGCCTTCGATATCTGTATGCTTATCCCTGCATGGCACGCCGACTCCAAACCATGACCCCCTGTGCACCAGATATGTTACCCATCCAACGAGGCCGTCCCCCAGATAATCAATGCTTATTATATCTTTGGGAGGCACCTGCTCCGCATTGCAGACCCAGATGGCGTCCAGCTTTTTGCTTTGATAGGTATATACCCAGTGTTTTTCGCTTTCCAAATCGTTGACATTCACAACAGTGAGATCTATTGGAATCGTTACCCTGGCGCCGCGATTTTTGGTAAATAACTCATCATTGGTGGAGCTTTGAATATCAAGAACATCCATGTACATTATTGTCGGCGTGTACTTGCTGTACTCCTCCCGGTCTTCAAATTTTTCGGGGTTTGCTTTTGCATCATTCCAAATTTCCGCGCCCGGCTGCGGTTGAGTAAGTTTTTCAACGGCAATGCTTGCAGAAAGCCTGTCGTAAAAGCCAGCGGGTTGTGTACCCACATTGTTTGGCCCAGGGGCAATGGCCCTTAAGGAAAACCCTCCGGTAAGGGGAACCGTGACGGCGTTTTGGGATGGGGTTAAAAGAAAATTCTTCGGCACAGCAGGTGGTATGTTTTCCAGCCCGTAGTTGGTAAGGTCGAACTGGCTGGTAAGCTGCAAGTTGGTGTTCGGATATGGGAATCCCCCTGGCGGCAAGGCCTGGGCCACCCAAAAACCGGGGCGGTATGCAATGAGATAATAATCGTGAACTCCCGGATTGGGGGCATTCTGGGGAACGGTTTCCAGCCCCAGATAATAGTTGCCGCCAGCGGTCCTCACTTCCCCCAAAAAGTCCATGCGCGGCTCGCCTGCGTCTGCCCAGGCATGAACCAGGGTTACCGTAACCGCCTCATCCGCGCCTATGGGATTTCCGTTGACATCACTTATGGCCCCGGAAATGAAGGCATTGTTTTGAATGGGGGCCATTGCAATTACGGCTCTGGCCGGGTCGCACAGGTCTGTATTCAAGAAGGCCTGGGCCTGGGAGAAAACAGCCGACCGGTAGCCGGGGGCCTGTGCCCAGAATTCGTAACGGTTGTTCAGGGGCAGGGCATTGAAGGAAAAATGCCCTTGTCCATCTGTTACAACGCTGCGGATGTGTGTGTGTGGTTCAATCAGGCTGACTGTCGCCCCGGCAATGGCCTGCCTTGTGTTGCGGTCCACCAGGGTTCCGGACACGCAGGAGGTTCTTCTGACCATCATGGGGCCGTGGGGGGCGGGGCGGTAAATCTCTCCCCATCGCGGATCGCTTGTTTGGTCATCCGGCTCGGCCACAATGTAAAAAGCCCTTGTCTGGCTGGCAGTATTGGGCGGGGTGTAGGTGAATGAATAGACCCCTGCATTTGAAGGCCCGGCCTGGGGCACCACGGTGCCGAAATCCGGATGCCCGGTAACATCCACAGCATTGTTCCCAAGGCCGTCCATGAGCCTCATGGTGTAGGTGATGTTATCGGGCATTCCCACAATTGTGTAGTCAATCGCCCCTGCACTTCCTGTGTTGCGGCTCTCCATGACCCTTACCGGGCCTTTTTGAATTGCTGTTGGCACCAGGATGGATATGGAGTCATTCCCCTGAACCATGCCTGTGCCTGTTCCGGTGTCCCGAACCCACGATTGCACGGTAATTGTGTAGCTGCCTGCAAAAACGCCCTGGGAAGGGGCCGTGAATGTGGTAACGGTCAGCTGTCCGCCGGAAATTCCGGCGGGGTAGGCTGGGCCGATAAACTCCCAAAAAGGTTTGTCGTTGGGATTGGTGTTGGGGGCGTATGGACCTATAAAGCCGCCGGAGGACTGAATAAGATAGCTTCCGTGTTCGTTTGTTGTGGACTCTCCGGGTTGAAGAACTTCAGGAATACTTTCCTTATTTATGATTTTCGGCGTCCTGTAAACCTTGATCTGGAAAGTTGCTGTCCCTGGGGGCAGTGCAAGCTCCGTGACCCGTGCTGTTATATCAATTGGCTCATTTCCGTTGTCATCAATTGCCGGAGCCTGCCAGATAACCCTGTTGGGGTCGCCGGGGTCGGGCGAGATAATGCCCTGATCATTGCCCTGGCTATCCCGGAAGGTCCATGTGTGGCCAGCCGCAAGGGTGTTTTGGGCGGTGTAGGTTCCCGTATAACTCTGGGTGATGTTGGCCGGACCCGTGATGGAGATGGCCTGCGCCGCCCCGGGCAGACAAATGGCCAGAAACGCCATGATTATAAAGAAACGCCAAAACTTTTGTATTGCCATTGTAACCCTTCTTTTGCTTTACCCGATGAGGAGAGAAATCTGTTGCCGGAACACAATTCCCATAACATATCCAAATACTACATATAAGCTTTATGATGCAAGCAATTTTAAGGCAGGTTTTTTTTTGGGGTTTATCAAAGGATTTTAAGGCGTTTTTAAAAAATGAGGTTCAAGCTTGAAATTCCCGCCTTTACGAAAGCATATTGTATGGCTATGATATAAAAAAAATGGCAGGGCTGCAAGCTTTGAACAGAGATTTTTAAAAGGAAGAGCAGGCAACGGGGGTGGTGTCGTGGAGCAGGACGAGCTTCTCGAAATGTTGAAAAAAATGGGCAAGGACCCATCCCGGCTCATTTTCGAGGATGAGCTTACCGGCATAAACAACCGCCGCTTTTTGGGGAACTATTTTGAATTCAAGGTGGATTGGGACTCCCTTACCAAGAATCCCGTGTCGCTCATCATGATCGATCTGGACAAGTTCAAGGATATCAACGACACCTACGGGCATCAGGCCGGGGACCAGGCACTTGTTTACATTGCCGAGCTGCTTAAACAGGCGGCCGGCGATGCCGGAATACCCGTGCGTTATGCTGGAGATGAGTTCATGATTCTCCTTCATGGCGCAGGCAAGGCCCAGTCCCTGGCTGTTGCCCAGAATCTTCTGGACATGGTTCATGCCCAGCCCTGCTATTGCGATGAAAAGGCTGGCGAAGTCCGGTGCACATTGAGCATGGGTGTTGCCACGGCCCCCCATGATGCAGCGGAAGCCAGATCCCTTATTCAAAGGGCGGATGAAGCCCTTTATCATGCCAAAAACACGGGAAGGGACCGTGTTGTGGACGCCTCGGACACGGACCCTGCCACAGCCCAGGCCAAGGCAGCCCTTTTGTCGAGAAGCGGGGTAAGCACTTCCGGCCGCAAGGGGCAGCTTGCCCAGATTGTGGGCTTTTTGCGTAAATTCATCCAGCGCCAGAGCCAGTTTGTCATTGTGGAAGGCGCTCCGGGCATGGGCAAGTCCACTTTTCTGGAGTCCATAGACCGCACCATAGGCAAGACATCTTTAACACGGGTCAAGGTTGCGGGCCGTGCGCCCGAGCTTTTCAGGCCCTATTACCTGGCCACGGACATACTTTTGAGCCTGCTTGACCGGCAGCCGGACAAAGGGTTGGAAATTATAAAGGGCCTTTCTCCTGAAGAGGAGGAGTCATTGGGTTTTGTTCTGCCCCAGCTTGTGGGCGGCGCACTGCCCCAGCCAACGGACGAGGCCTTTGCCCGCGAGATGATTTTCACCACCTTTTTGCGGCTGTTCCCCAGGCTTGTGGATGAAAAGCCCCTTGTCATTCTGGTGGATGACCTTCACATGGTGGATGAGGCGACACTGCTTCTGTTCCGCAGCCTTCTTCTCAAGAGCAAGTCCCCGGTCTTTCTGTGCGGGGCCACGGCAGACCCCCGCCAGTCCTCCGAAGCGGAGCTTACGCCTGTGGAGCGATTCCGGGCTGCCTATACCGAAGAGCTTTCCATAGGCAAAATCCGGCTTACTCCTTTGACCGAACAGGATGTGGAGGAGCACATGGCCTCCATTTTTTCGGATGCAAAGCTTCCAGAGGGCATGGCCAGGGAGCTGTCGGCTGCAAGCCAGGGAAACCCCTTATTTCTTTCCGAAATGATTCAAAAGCTAGTCCAGGACAGGAAGATAAGCAGGAAGTCCGGCTCCTGGGTCGTGCAGGCGCCGGAGCAGGGCTACCTGCCTCGCTCCATTGAAGAAATTGTCTCCCATAAGGTTGCCAGCCTGGATGCGGAGAGCCGGGCAATTCTGGATACGGTTTCAGCCTATGGCGAAAATGTGAGTCTGAGCGTTCTCACAGGAACTTCCGAGCAGAGGGAAGCAAGGGTTCTTGAGTTTCTGGACAAGGCTGTGGAGCAGGGCCTGGTAAGCATGGAGTTTGTGCAGGATGATGAAAAGGTCCGCATTTTAGGCTCCCAGGTGGCCAAACTTGTTTACGGAGGAATCGGCTCCCAGCACCTTGAATCCCTGCACGAGCGTATTGGAAACTACCAGGAAAGCCTTCACCAGGAAGGCCTTATTCCCTCGGCGGCAATCCTGGCCTTTCACTTCCAGCGCTCGGCCAACCTGGAAAAAGCCGGTAAATACGAGCAAATTCAGGCCCGGCACAATTCCCTGGTTTTCGACTCCAGGGAGGCAGCCCTTTACAGCGGAGAAGGCCCGGACATTTTGGATGAGGATGAGCCGCTGGACGATGCTTCAATGGTCAGGGTTCCGGATCTGGTCAGGTTTTTCCTCATTGCCCTTCGCAACACAAAGCTTTACCCAAAAGGCTCGGATCTAACCGCCAAGGCTATTGACCGCCTTTTCGGGACGGTGGACCAAATCCTTTCCCGCAACCCGCGCATTCATCTCTACATGGAGGAGGAAATTTTTTTCACCAACAGCCAGCAGGTGAACACAGATGAGTGGCGCTCAACTGCCGACACATTCTCCACCCTTTTCAAGCGCCTGGAACTCAAGGGAATTGTTTTGAAGCAGGGCCTTTCCCGCGAAGAGCTTTTTAAAATGATAGAGGTGTTGAGCAAAGTTGACCGCAAGCAGATAAAGGATGGCTTCTGGATAAGGCTCATGAGGGATGAGGTTTTTGGCCATGTCATGCTTCGCCAGGTGCGATACGCCTTAAAGCAGGGGGTTGCCCCTGCCCCTGTTGCCTTGACGCCGGAAAAGGGTGATCAGCAAGACCTTGGCGAGCAGGAGCTTCGCCTGGCTGCCAATGTGGTGCGGCATTTTCTTGGCGCTGCAAGCAAAATGAAGCTCTATCCTCCTGATGGGCCGGTGGCCGCGGTTGCCATTGATCAGGTTTCTGCAACCCTGGAGGCCTTTTTTTCGCTTCATGAAGTTCTTTCCCTTGCCCAGGTGGGGGATGCGCTTCTTGTTAACGGGGTGCGGACCGAGGCCAAGGAGTTCGAAAAAATCAGCGAAGGTTTTCTGCGCTTCCTTTCCTCTTTGGGCCTTAACAGCATCACCTTTTATCCCCAGGCGTCCAAGGCTGATTTTGTGGCTTTTTTCTCGGCCATGAAAAACGCCCCCCGATGCGAGATTGATTCCGCCTACTGGCTGAAAGTGGCCGCAGATAGCGGTATGCAGGGCATACAGTTAAACGAATCAGTTTACGCTGTGGCCCAAACCCAGTTCAAGGCCGATGCCTCTGAAGATGAGCAGCCCCCCCAGGATGAGGGTTTTGCCTTACAGGTGGAAGTTCCCCTGCACCATGAGGGGCACCCAACAGGCGATTTGCAAGCGGATGCTGCTGCCGGGGAATTGGCAAAGGCTTTAGATGAGCAGCCCGAAGCCGAGGAGATTTCACCAGACGCCCTTGTGCGGGCCATCCGTGAGGCCGTGCTTGGCGGCAACGCGAAAGACGCCCTTGCCGGTCTGGACAGGCTTGCCAGCCTTTATGCAGGGGCCGATGAAAAGGAAAGGCAGTCGTTGGGCCTTGCCTTTGAAGCCCTTTCTCAAATGTCCGAGCTTGGTGCAAGCATTGAGTTTGCCCAAATGCTTTCAGAAAAGGCACTCCATTTCGCTTCCGATGAAGGAGACTTCAAGCCGCTCTCCCTGCTTGCCAATGCGGCCAGGGAGGCTGGCTTCAACCTGGTGCGCCTGGGGGCTTATGAAAAGGCTTCGCCCATCATGGGCCGACTTTCCGGAATAAAGGACAATCTGGCTGCTGCCAAAGACAAGCTTGCCGATGCTGTTGACCTTTCTCTGCCAACCGGCATACAAAGACTGGTGGCTCAAGATGTGGTGAATGCTGACGAGGCCCGGCGCGGGGCTGCGGTGGGCTTTCTTGCCAGCCTGGGCCAATCTGCGGCAGAGGCCTTTTTGGACATTCTCCGCACAACAGATGACTTGAGGGCGCGCCAGGTGGCCGCATCCTTTCTGGTTAAAGGCGGCCAGGAGGCAGTGGCCCGCTTCAAGGAGGATATTGTATCCCTGCCCCAGCCTGAAGAGCGGGTCCGCCTGCTTGAGGTGGCGGATTCCATAACAAGGGATCTTGCCCCGGAAATGGCTTTTGCCATTGAGGACAGCAGCGCGCCCGTGCGCCAGGCGGGTTTTGCCCTGGCCGAGCGCCTGGGCGGCAAGGCCTCTGCAAAGCTGGTGCTGGGGTATCTGGGCCACGAGGATGAAGCCGTGGTTCTTGGCGCAGTGAGAACCCTTTCCCGGCTCAATTTTCCTGAATCAGCCGATGGCCTTTTGGCGCTGATTGCCGAAGCCGGAAGCGAAAAAGTCCAGGCCGCCGCCTGCTCGGCCATAGGGCAGATGGGCCTCGCCTCCGGTGTTGAGGCTCTGGCAAAAATTATATTGCCCAGGGGTTTTTGGATATTCAAAAAGCAAAACAGCCCCTATCTGCGCTCTGCCGCTGCCTGGGCGCTGGCCAAAATTTCGGATGAAAATGCCCTCCGCGTGCTTGGAAGGCTGGTGAATGACAAGGATGCAAGGGTGCGCGAAGCCGCGAGAAAAGCCATTGATTATAAAGAAGATAATCCAAAGAGATAAATCTTGGCTTTAAGCATGAAAGGCCTTAATTATGCGCGAAGTAAGTGAGATGGAGCGGGACGAGCTTTTTTTGTATGTGGAGGCCCTTATAAAGCACAAGGGTTTTTACAGCGCCGCGGAAACCTGGCGTCAGACCGCATTGAGGATTGAAAAGGATGATCCGGAATTCGCCTGCTATCTGCGCCGGGCCGAGGATCGCTGGGACGAGGTTAATTACTGAAAGAAAAGGCCTTTGCCTGCCGGGTATCTTCCGGCTTGGGGCTTGTTTCTTTTAAATGAATCCATTGCAGCAATTTTGCTTATTGGGTTTTTCCTTGCCGCTTTACGGCTCTTGTCGCGCAGCTTTTTAAGGGCGGGAGCGGCTTTTTTGTTTTAAAATCCACACTCAACTTGCCCTTAAAGTGCGGCGGGTGGTATAAAACCTGATGCGGTCGTGCATGGCCGCCAATTGGCAGGCTTTGCCTTTTTGCCCGGCTTTTTTTGCTGTTCATACCTTTGCGTGTTATTTTGGGGGAACACCATGGGAATGGATAATCTTGTTCTGCTTGAAGTTATCGAGTGGTTTGACTCCACTGGCCAGGAGATGGTCCACCGGATTCCCCAAAAAGGGTCCGGGGAGATAAAATTCGGGGCGCAGTTAACCGTGCGCGAAAGCCAGGCAGCGGTCTTTTTTTACCAGGGCAAGGCTTACGATGCCCTTGGGCCGGGCCGCCACACCCTTAAAACCGCCAACATTCCGGTTCTTACGAAAATACTTGCCATGCCCTGGGGCATGAAAAGCCCGCTGCGGGCCGAGGTGTATTTTGTAAATCTCAAAACATTTACAGATATGCGCTGGGGCACAAGGGACCCTGTAGCCTTTCGGGATTCCGAAATGGGCCTTGTGAGGCTTCGGGCATTTGGCAACTTCAATGTGCGGGTGGTTCAGCCGGTGCTTTTTGTAAACAGGGTGGTTGGCACCCAGGGGGCATACACCACCCAGGAGATAGATGAATATTTAAGCCGGGTCATTGTGAGCCGCTTCAACGACTACATGGGCAAGAACCTGGACACCATTTTCAACCTGCCTGCCCGTTATGATGAAATGGCAGCCGGGCTTTCAGCGCAGCTTGCCCAAGACTTCAGCCATTTTGGGCTGGCCTTGACCCATCTTTACATCCAGTCCATAACCCCGCCGCCGGAAGTGCAGAAGGCGCTGGATACCAAGAGCAGCCTCAACCTTTTTGATGATATGAACAAGCTTCTGAAAATGAAGGCTGCAATGGCAATGGAGGCCGCAGCCGCCAATCAGGGCGAGGCTGGTTCTGGCATGGGCATGGGGCTGGGGGTGATGATGCCCGGAATGTTTGCCTCCCTTTTCAACCAGGGCGGGGCAACCCCTTCCGGCCAAGGCGGCGTCACGGAAGGACCTGTTCAGAACAAATGCCCGGAGTGCGACAACCCCGTGGATGCGGATGCCAAGTTCTGCCCCCATTGCGGGCATCAGCTTGTGCTTTTTCAGCAGTGTTTGAAGTGCAACAAAAATCTTAGTCCCAATGCCCGCTTCTGCAGCCGCTGCGGCGCGCCTGTGGAAAAACCCAAAACCGAGCGGATTTGCGCCAACTGCGGTGCAAAAGATCTTGCTGACGCGGCTTTCTGTAACCAGTGTGGAGAGAAGTTTGAACATTAAAATCCAACATCCCTGTCCCCAGTGCGGTGGAGAGGTAAGCCTTGAAGAAACTGACAGGATGCTGGCCTGCCCATACTGCCGGGTGCGCCTGCACATGACTTCACAAGGGCCTTTCCGTTATGCGCTGAATGTGGAAAAGCCCCAGGGGGAATTGATTTATCTGCCCTACTGGCGTTTCAAGGGCATAATCTACCGGGCGGTTTCCTTTAAGATAGACCCGCAGATACTTGATGCCACCATGCTTGCCCTTTCCGGGGCCACTGCTCCGCGCAGCCTTGGCCTGCGGCCCCAGACCCTGCCCATAAAGTTTGCCGTCAAAACCCTGCCAGGGGCCTTTTCCAGGCCGGACATGGTTTTTGACAAGGCTCTGGTCCAGATTGAAAAACAGGTGGCAAGCATAAAAAAGCCGGAAGAGGAATTCGAGAAGGCCTATATCGGAGAAACCGCAAGCCTTGTGTTTGCGCCTTATTACCTGAACAACAACACTCTTGTTGATGCCATTTTGAACAAGCCCCTTGGCAAGCTTTCCGATGCTTCGGCTGATGCCATAAAAAGCACCCTGGTGGAAAACCCCAAGTGGGAGCCTAAATTTCTTTCCGCCATGTGCCCCTATTGCGGCTGGGATTTGAAGGGCGACAAACAGGCCTGTGTTTTTGTGTGCGGGGGGTGCAGAACAGCCTGGCAGCCCAAGGGATCTCAATTCAAGCAAGTGGCGGTTGGCACCATAGTGGGCCAGGGCGAGCAGGTGGTTTACCTGCCTTTCTGGCGCATTGAACCGGAAGTGGAGGGAATGGAGCTTTCCACCCTGGCGGATCTTATCCGCGTGGCCAACATTCCAAAAGCTGTGCAGCCCGGATGGGACAAGGTTCCATTCGTATTCTGGATTCCCGCTTTCAAGGTTCATCCACACCTGTTTTTAAGGGTAAGCCGCCAGGTTACAACCTCGCCCTTTACCGGCGAAATTGAAACCGTCACGCCTCCATCCCAGACCTATCCGGTGAATCTGCCCTTAGCCGAGGCTGTTCAAAGCCTCAAGGTGGTTCTGGCAACTTTCGGCAAGCCCCACCGCACGGTTTTTCAACGCCTGCCCAAAATCAGCATAAAGCCCAAAAAGGCCATGCTGGTTTTTGCGCCCTGTGCTGTGCAGGGCAGCGAGCTTGTTGCCCAGGAGCTTGGGTTTGCGGTGAGCCGCCAGGCCCTGATTGCAGGCAAGGATCTTTAAGGGGTTCAATCCAACCGCATATAATCAAGAAAGCGCCATAAGTGGGAATACTTGCTCAAACAATGCTTGATCCCTCCATACGCAAGGATGTGATTGCAGATTATATTTTGTTTATTGACAGCCGTGCATCAGGCATGAAAGGGGCTTCCGGCCTTGTGGTGCGCACGGCTTACAAGGGATTCAAAAAGATTTCCCCTTCCATAATGGAGGAGGCTGTGAGCGGGCTTTTGGAGCCGTTCATGGAGATTTTGGACTCTTTTCATGAGGAGTATCTTGCTGCTGCCGGGCCAAAGGAGAGCTTTGACAGGTGGCTGCACCCCAGGGCGGATGCCGTTGCCCAAAAGCTTTTGGCGGTAACAGACGGCGTTGCAAAGAATTCCGGCCACAGAATGCTTGCAAGCCTTTATGCGCCGGTGCGCAAAATAGCAGAAAAACCCGTTATTGAGGCAGTGCCGGGCATGGCCCTTGTCGCCCTGGCCCGCATGAAAGATTCCTGAAAGATTCTGCTGCAAACTTTTAGGGGCTGGCCTGTCGCCCTTTTAATACTCCCCAAACCCTGCAAAAAAATACAGAACCAGAAAAGCAAGCCCGGATCCAAAGCCCATCCATACCCAGAATCTGGCCTTTTTTACGCGGGCGGCCCCTTCATCAAAATCGCCCTCGGCAAATTTGGACCTGGCTATTGAAGCATGAACAATGGCCGGAATGCCAAAGGGTATGCAGCAGAAAAGAGTCACCAGAATGGCTGGTATGAGATAGGTGCGCATTGTGACAGGGTATTGGGAGGGACGGGGGGCAGGAAAGTTTTCCGGGTTGTAAACCGTCTGGGGAAAAGTGCCTGCCTCCTGGCCCAAGGGGTTTTCCGGCGGCAGGGCAAAATCCCCCAGCAATGCGCCGCATTTGCTGCAC
>JASEHB010000599.1 GCA_030018745.1 Desulfatibacillaceae bacterium
AACCACAAGCATCCGGGGCTTTGACCAAATGGTCGTAGGCAAGGCGCGCAAGCTGCCGCCCTTCAACCACCGGCGTCCAGGGCTGCTCCAGAGGGTGCGTGGGCAAGGCTCATTTCGCTTTTCAACCTCAACCACAAGCATCCGGGGCTTTGACCAAATGGTCGTAGGCAAGGCGCGCAAGCTGGGCAGGGACGAGGTGTACTTTTTGTACATCGAGCTCCCTGCACAGCGAAGTGCAACGCCGCATACGGCCATTTGGCAAAGCCCCCCTATTTCATGCTAGGGAAGGAAAGGAGAGGTAATCCCCCCTCCGTCCTTGCCGGGCCGCTCTTCTGCCTTACCGGCTGGCCCTGGGAAAAGCTGTCTTCAGCAAGCGCCCGGCCAATGGCGTAAAAGGTGCGGATCATGGCCGGGTGGTCGCCAAGGCCCGTGTGGTTCAAAAAATCCGCAAAGTCCTGCCCGCCAAAGGCCCGCGCAGCATTGACGGCTGTGGCAACCTTTGCGTCAAAGGTTTCCTTCCAAAGGCCTTTGAGTTCCTCAATTGCCTGCTGCTTCTGTGCGGCCTGCCTGCCTGCGGCCTCTGTAAGGTAGCCGGTAAGGCCAAGCCCCAGCTTTTCCGCCTGTTCGGGGGCAAGCCCTGCCTGGCTGGCCGCGTCATTGATGGCCTGGACCAGTTCCGGGTTCAGGGCTAAATCAAGGCCCAAATCCGGCTGCTTTTCAGCGCCTGCTCCGGCAGGCTGGGCCAAATCACTTTTCTGCAAAGCCTCGTTGTTTTGGCCCGGCTCCTTTTCAAGGCTGCCTGCAAAGGCGTCCTTGGCATCAGGCCCCTTTTCCGTGTCATCGTGGGGGGTCTGTTCAAAATTGGTCATCAGTTTCTTCCTTTTCGTCTTGTGTGGAATAAAAGCTTTGGGCTGCCCTGCGCTGCTGGCCTGCTGCGCGGAGCTGGGCGATTTTCACAAGGCCTTGGGGGTTGTCCAGGCCTGCAAGGTCAATGATCATGGTGATAAAGTATTTGAGGCCCTCGTTGAAAAAGGTGGTGCTGTTGCCTGTGAAGCTGGTGCCAAAGAAATCGCAGAAGGTGAGCATATCGCCAAGCACGCGCATACCCCGCTCGGAGTCAAAGAAAAGGCCCTGCCAGTCGGCCTGCATCCTGGCAAAGTCCAGGTTTTCGGCCTGTTTGCGCCGGTTGCGCTCTTTTTCGTAGAGAGTGAAAAAATCCATATTGCTTGCAGTCTCCGTGGAAGGTTTTTCCTTCACGCCCCGGCGTAAAGGGCGGTTCCAGATTCGTAGGTTGGGCTAGCAAATCCGGCCAAAAACATTTATGGAACCCTTTGGCCTTGCTCCGGATTTGAGTAGCCCAACGAAAAGGCCGTTATTCCGATTGTTGTTGCCGGGTGTGCTGTTTTGTTGGGTGAAGCGCAAGAACTACCCAACCCGTCATTTAAGGCCCCTTTACGCTGTTCAAGCCATTGCCGTTGTGAGCCGGAATCCATGCAGGGCGCTGTCGAAGGCTTTGGCTATGTTTTAACGAAGGCAAGGTCCATTCAATAAGGATAACAAACCAATTTAATTCTGGATTCCCGCTTTCGCGGGAATGACGGCCTGGGAAGGGGTTCCCTCTTCAACCCTCGGCGTACAGGGCAGTTTGCGCATCTGTTTTTCCCTTTAACCACCAGCGTACAGGGCGGCGTATGGCCGACGAATAGACCCAGGCAAGGCAGAAGCCCCATCTTGCCTGTTGCCCCACCTCTTGTGCTGCGCACACTGGCAAGAAGTTGCCAGTGGTTTTGTTGGGTGAACCTTGCGCTTAAACGCGCAAGAACCACCCAACCTACGACCTTCAACCACCAGCGTACAGGGCGGTTTGCGCATCTGCTTTTCCCTTTAACCACCGGCGTACAGGGCGGCCCCAGGGAGACGAGAGCAAGGCTTGCGGGGCGAGCCGGGGCGAAGGTGTACTGCTG
>JASEHB010000600.1 GCA_030018745.1 Desulfatibacillaceae bacterium
ATATCCGGGAAGAAAGCCAAAACAAATTCGTTCTTTTTCAAATGCGCTGGCCCTGCTGTTTCCCTGCCCAGGGGGGAAACAGGCCTTTTGGCTCCTCAAAAAAAACTTGCATTCAGATCAATTGCAGATTATGGAATGATTTATCATTCCGTTTTTGGCACCTGTTTTTGAAACCGGCAAGCGGCTTTTTGCGGAGGATTGCATGAACCAGGACAAAATCGCACAGCGCCGGGCCGAAATTCTGGCTGCATCGCTGGATGTTTTTGCCCAAAAGGGCTACCACGCCGCCAAAATTGCAGACATTGCCGAGCGCCTGGCCATGGGGCACGGCACCTTCTACCGCTATTTCAAGAACAAGCTGGACATCTTCTGCTCGGTCATTGACCTTATAATTGTGGATCTTGCCAATGTAATGGAGACGGAAGACCCTTACAGCACAAACAGCCTTGAGGAGTACCGGCAGCAGATTTTGCGGATAGGAAACCGCCTTTTTACTGTATTCATTGAAGATTCGCGCATGAGCCAGATAATTTTTTACGAGGCCCTGGGGGTTGACAGGGAGCTTGACGAAAAGATGGATGGCGTGATGCGCCTCATGGAGGCGGCAATTGAGCAATATCTGGAAAACGGCATGAGCAAGGGCTTTCTGCGCGCAGACCTGGACAGGGTGACAACCGCCAAGGCGGTGAATGCCATGATTTTTGGCGGGGCCAAGGATGTTATGGACGCAAAGGACAAAAAGGCACGCAGCAAAGCGTGGAACGAAGTGGTTGCCCGCCTCATGCTGGAAGGAATGGCTGCAAGGCCGCCGGTAAATACCCCATAAACTCTGGCAACACACCAAAAAAAACCGGGCGAAGTTTTTTGCCGTCAAGCAGGCTGCACCAATAAACGCACACAACCAAAAGGGAGGAAAAACTCATGGTACAGGTGGATATTTTCTGGTCCTATGCGCTGGGGGCAAGCTTTGCCTCTGCTGCTGCCCGCCAGTTGAGAAAGACGGACAAGCCCTTTGAAAGCAAATTTTTTTCCTACACAATGGTTTTTCTTGCCTGCATCTTCGGGCCGTCTGGCATCTATCTTCTGTGGCAGTTCCCCCACTGGGAGACAATGCAGGTGGCCTCAACCTGGGGAGATTTGCCTGCCTGGCTTGTGGTTGTCTTTTCTGTCACCAACATCACCCAGGGGATTTTGGGCTTTTTTGTGAGCTATCTCTTTATCCGCAAAGGCCGTTTTTACGGCGCTTATCTCCAGGTGTTTCTGGGATATTTTTTCATGTTCTTCATACTCGTCTATGGATGGGACGGTTCGGGCTGGCAGCGCTTCCTCTACGACCCAACGGTCAACAACGGGGTTTTGTGGACGCCCGGAACACACATGGGACTTGGCTTTATTACCAGCAATGTGGCCCTCACCCTTTACGGAATGGGCGTTATCCTCATCCCTGCCCTTGTCATACCAATGGTGCGCTGGATTCGCGTGGGCGCATACATTGACCCGGATGTCAGGCACCAGGATGTACCGGCCCCAATCAGTCTTGCCATTTTCATTGGCATTGCGATTTTCTGTGTCAATCTTGGCAGCGCCGGGGCTGCGGCCATCCTTTGCTGGCTTATTGGCAAGGTGACAGGTGTTGGAATTGGCATAATTCTGGGCCTGCCACTTTTTCTGGCTTTGGCCTGGTTTTTGCTGCTGCGGGAAAACATGCCCGGCTACAAGGTTTACCGGCGTCTGTTCATTCAGGAGCCTGTGAAATAGTTTGCCTGGGCCGCCCAAAAAGGCTGACCTGCCGGAAAAGGGAGGGCTTTCCATTGCAACGCACACAAAAGGCGGACCTTTTAAGGCCCCTGGCAATGCTGGCAGCCGCCAATCTGGCAGCAGGCGGCCTGATGCACTGGATAGGGCTTTTATCTTCCAGGGCGGACAACCTGGTCATGGAATGGTGGTATTACGCCATATTTCTG
>JASEHB010000042.1 GCA_030018745.1 Desulfatibacillaceae bacterium
CTGGCGTTTCTCAAGGTCGCCACATGGTCAACATTCACTGCCAATCCTGCCATGGTATGAATAGGTCCTTTCCTGTTCAGCGCTTTTTTGTTTGCTTTTGCGAAACAGCCTTCGGCCTTTTTTCCAGGTAATAGACTGCAACCCCGCAATATTCCGGAAGATGGCCGCTTTTATCTGGTGTTTTCCAACGCTTAATAAGGCGTTGAATTTCAGGCCGTGTGCGCGTTCCCCCTCCCTTGGCCAGAACTCCTGTGACTGCCTTCAAAACCGCTTTCCGGTTGTCTTTGATGCGAACCCAGTTAAGGTTGAGTATATTATTTATTTCCTTGTCGAAAACTTCGTCTTCCGAACCGATTGTGCCATCACCGGCATAGCGGATCTTCAATTTTTGGTGATCATCCGGGTTGGATGGATTAAACGAGATATCCTCATCACCTTTCCTGGTGTCGCAATGGGCATCACCCAATGGTTGCCCCTCATTGCCCATGCAGCAGCCAAGCATGTTGCTGTACTCAAGGCTGCTGCTGGGATATCTGCCTTGGCAGCGCCAGTGGTCCACCTTCATGGAAGCCGCGTCAATCCTCTGCATACAGTAGGCGCAAAGGTATCCCTGTTCAGCAAGAAGCTGGTCACGAATCCGGCTTTTCACATCAGTAAAAAGCGGCCCGTCATAAACCGCACCGGGTTGCGAGCGGTACTGCGCAAGCGCGATAGGCTCATTTCCCTTTTCAATCGCCCTCATCCTACTTCCCCGCATCCGGCGCAAGCATGGTGATAAGCGATTTGGCGTGGACAATTTCGGGAATATCTCCCCCCACTTTTTTACTCAATGAGCGGATTTGCTTTTTTGCTTCTGCAAACTTTTCTTGATCTATAAGCCGGAAGATTTTTCCAAGCTCGCCTGCTGTTTGCGGGCTGCGGCTTTTTGCTTCCATCAGCTCTTCCAAAATCAGGGAAGAATCAAGCCCAAAAGCCTGCCTGGGCGTGGTTGATGAAAGACCGATCTTTGGATCAACCGACAGACGCCGGACGCATTTGGCTTCCACCTCGCCAAGCACCTGGGGTGAGTGGGTTGAGACAATGAACTGGCAGTTGGGAAAGGCCTGGGGAAGTTTGGAAACAACCATGCGCTGCCAGGCCGGGTGCAGATGCAGGTCAATCTCGTCAATGAGAACTATCCCATCTCCTTCCAAAGCATCTTTTTTGGCGGGGTTTGCTATGGCAAGCCTTCTGGCCAGGTCCCCCACCATTGCAAACAGGCATTTTTCTCCGTCAGACAACTGATCAACACGGTAAGGCTCACCGCCCTTGCTCACCTCCATCCTTAAAGGATTTCGTTTGACGGAAATTTCCGAAAAATCCGGCAGAAAAATTTTAATGGCCCTGCGCACAGCGTTAAGCTGGGGGTCTTCCTTAAATTTTCTTGAATAACGGAAGCTTTCGTTTTCCAGGTCTTCACGGTTGCGGAACCACTCAAAAAAACTCCGGAAATTGGCCCCCATGGTCAGAGCATCATTGTAGGCATCAAGAAGATCAAAATCATGGGATTTTCTAATCCTCAAAGGGATGTCCAGAACAGAGCGGTTTACAGGATAATAAACAAAAAGTGGAAGATTAACCTGCTCATTTGTATGACCTATTTGTTCTCGAGCCTTGTTAGCCCATTTATTTAGACCAATTCGTCCCAAATACTCGCGTAATTTGTCTTCCGAGTCGGGGTTAAGGCTTCTCCTCTTGAGGTTTCTTCCTTTGCGGGTTTTTCTTAAATCCCAGGATAAGACTGCAGGTTCAGGAAAATGGGTTTTACACGCAATATTTGCTGTTGAGAATGCCCCTTTGTTATGAATGTCTTTTTCCAAAATCCTGCGCCCTGGCGCGTTGGGTGAACGCAGTCTCGCCGCAGCCCAGGATAGAAGAATCGCCAGACTGTCAAGAATTGTGCTCTTGCCTGCGCCATTGACACCCACAAGCAGATTCATCCCCGGCTCAAAATCAATGTTCAGGTCCATTGCACTCCTGAAATTGACAAGACGCAGTTTTGAGACTTTCATGATGATTCCCCTGTCAAGAAATTGCTTGGCGCGCCATGACCGCAAGAATGTAGGATGCTGCTTTGTGAAGAGCCAAGGTCTTTAAAACAGCTCGTTACACGGCCCTGCAAAGGGCAAGAAGCTCATCGGCCTTGCTTTCCATTTCCCGGCGCTGGCTTTGGGTGGCGTGGTCAAAGCCCACAAGGTGAAGCACTCCGTGAACCAGCAGCTCCTCCATGCGGCGGACAAGGCTTGTGCCTGCTTCTGCGGCCTCTTTTGCAGCCGTGTCAGCGCTTATGACCACATCGCCAAGGATTTCCGGGTTCAGATCGCCGCCGATGCCCTCGGTCATGGGAAAGGCCAGCACATTGGTGGCGCCTTGCCGCCCAAGATACTGCCCGTGAAGCCGGGTCATCTCCTGGTCATCCACAATGGAAAGGGACAGCTCGGCATTATCAAAGCCCAAGGCGCTTAAGAGGGTCTTCGCGCTGGCTGTCATCCTTTTTTTCAGAATTTTGTGCCGGTTTTGCCGGTTGTCTATCAGAACTGCCACTTGCTTTTTTCCCCTTTCCGTTGGTCTTGGCGCCAGATGGCTCATATTCCACACGGTGGTGGTAGATTCCAGCCAATATCTTATTGAAACTCTTGGCAATCTGATGCAGATCTTTCAAGGTAAGCTCGCATTCGTCAAGCTGGCCGTCAGAAAACACCTTGTTGATGAGCCGCTGGACAAGGCCCTGGATGCGGGCAGGGGTGGGATCTTCAAGGGTGCGGGAGGCTGCCTCCACAACATCTGCAAGCATTACAAGGCCTGCCTCCTTTGTTTGGGGCTTGGGGCCAGGATAGCGGAAGTCGTCAGTGCGCACCGCGTCCTCGCCTCTTAACTGTTTGGCCCTTTCATAGAAAAAGGCGATTATGCTTGTGCCGTGGTGCTGCTGTATTGCGTCCACAATGGGCACGCCCAGCTTGTATTTGTTTGCCATTTCCACGCCGTCCCGCACATGGGCAATAAGGATAAGCGCGCTCATGGATGGGGCAAGCTTGTCGTGGCGGTTTTTGCCCGGCACCTGGTTTTCTATAAAATAAAGGGGCTTTTTGATTTTGCCGATATCGTGATAATAGCCGCAGACCTTTGCAAGCAGGGGGTTTGCGTTGATTTCCGTTGCTGCGGCCTCCACAAGCGAGCCTACAATGACGCTGTGGTGATAGGTTCCGGGGGCCTCCACCATCAGGCTCCGCAGAACAGGGCGGTCCAGGTTGGCAAGCTCCATGAGTTTGATGTCTGTGGTATAGCCCATTGCAATTTCAATAAGGGGTGCAATGCCCGCTGTGAGAACACCTGCAAAGAGGCCGCCCACCATGGCTGCGGCCATATCGTAAAGATGGGGTGCTCCCAAAAGGGGCGCGCCCTTGGCCAGATAAAGGGCCGTGATGAGCGCCGCCTGAAGCAGGCCGATGTAAAGGCCCGCCTTTACAAAAACATTGCGCTCCCGGCAGGCTCTTACCCAGTATGCGGCAAGACTGCCTGAAATAAGAAAGTAAACCCAGGTTTCAAAGGGCTGGCCAAAGAGAACAGAAAGGCAGAAGGTAAGCAGAATGACAAAGGGCAGGGCTGCACCAAGCCCCAGAAAAAGGCACAGAATCATGGGGGCTGCGGCCAGGGGTGCTGCCAGAATAAGAGGCGAAGGGAAGGGCGGATAGGCCGCCTCGTGGGGCGCGGATGCAATAAGCTCCATAAAGCCCCTGGCAAGAAGGAAAAAAATGGCCAGAACAATGCAGATGAGGGCCACATCCTTGATTTTTTGCGCCTTGGTGCGGCGGCCCGGTCGAAAGTAAATGAAATAGAATGTGAAAAAGAAAACCAGCAGCAAGGCCCCTATGCCAAGGCTCCTGGCAAGGATGCGTTCCGGCACGGCCTCGGAGACCAGAGCCGAGAGCTTGAGCAGGTGCTCTTCTGTAATCCGCTCTCCCTCGCGCAGAAGCATTTCTCCGGATTTTACCTGGAAAAATACGGGTTTTACGGTTTCGCTGGCCATTAGCCGCCGGGACAAAGTTTCTTGATTGTTCAGGATGATATTTGGCTGGGACAAAAGGCGCTGTGAAAAATCTACTATCAAATTGAGGCGGTTGTAGTTCAAATCCCTCAAAAGGGGATCCCCCACCACCCTGACCATGGTTTTGGCCTGATCAACGCTGTAAAAACGCCGCAGCCCGGTTACAACCTGCTCGGTCTGGCTTTTTATATTGCGAAGGGTCACACCCCTGGGCAGTTCCTGGAGAAGGGCCTCCTTGTCCGCAACAACCCCGTTGTCTATGACGGTCTTTACTATCTGGCCGATGAGCGCGGCAATGGCCGGGTCAAAGTTTTCCGAAACAAGAAAGCTGTACGCGCCTTCGGGCACTTCTATTCCAAGGTTTGCCTCAAAGACGCCCCTGTGGGCCATAAGGGCCTGCCTGGGGGTGGCATATGCAGGTGGCGAGGGCGCTTCAACAGGCGTGAGGCCTTGTGCATCCGCCCTGGCTGCAAGATTCTGCTCGTGACGGGCAAGGGCATCCTGGTAAGCCTTCTGGGCTGCCTGCTGCTGTTCCAGAATCTTGCGGGCCTCGCCAAAGGCCCTATTCACCTGGCCCACTATTCTGGCCCCAAGGCCCTCGTCAAAATCATAGACTGTGAGGATTGCTTGAGCAGCCTTTTCCCTTGCATTCTGGGTGGCGGCTGCATCCTCTGCAAGAAAATCCTTGGGAGCCTTGACATTTTTCTCGGCCACATCGCCAATGCGATAAGCCGGGGGCATCATCACCAGGTTTGGATGGATGATGACCGTGAGCACAACGGCTAAAGCAATGAACATGAGCACGGCCAGCCTGTCTTCAACAGGGATGGCGCGAAAGCTTTTTATCTGGGATATTTTTTTCATGGCGGTTGCAGGCGTTGGCCTGTCACGCTTTTTCCTTTTCCATGTCCAGCCGCTCATAGGCATCTATGATGTCGGCAACCAGGCGGTGTCTCACCACATCCTGCTTGCCGAAAAAGGTAAAGCAAATGCCCTCTATGCCCTCAAGGATGCGTTTCACCTCCACAAGACCTGAACCCTTGGATTGGGGCAGGTCTATCTGGGTGATGTCGCCCGTGATGACGGCTTTGGAGTTGAACCCTATGCGGGTTAAGAACATTTTCATCTGCTCGGAAGTGGTGTTCTGGGCCTCATCCAAAATGATGAATGAATTGTTAAGGGTCCGCCCCCTCATGAAGGCAAGGGGCGCAACCTCCACAACTCCCTTGTCCATCCACAGGGCTGCCTTTTCAAAGGGCACCATGTCATGAAGGGCGTCATAAAGGGGCCGCAGGTAAGGGTTGACCTTCTGTGCAAGGTCTCCGGGCAGAAAGCCCAGGGCCTCTCCGGCCTCCACGGCTGGCCTGGCAAGGATGATTCTGTCCACCTGGCCTTTGGAAAGGGCTGTTACAGCCATTGCCATTGCAAGGTAAGTCTTGCCCGTGCCGGCAGGGCCTATTCCAAAAACAAGGTCGTGCGTCCTTATGGCCTCTATGTACTCCTTCTGGCTGCGGCTTTTGGGGCTTATGGGCCTTTTTTTGGCGCTTAAGCACACCGTATCCAGAAATATGTCCTTTAATCTTGCCCTGTGGTCTGCGGCAAGGGCGCGGATTGCATGGTCAACATCATGGGGATAAAGGGGATAGCCATCTTTTAGAAGGCCGTAAAGCTGTCGCACAATGTCTTGCGCCAGGGCGACAGTTACAGGGTCATCGCCCGAAAAGATGACATTGTTGCCCCTGGCATGCACCCCCACGGAAAGAGCTTGGCTGATGCGGGCAAGATGGCTGTTGTGCTCGCCGAAAAGCCGCCGCGCCAAGTCGTTTTCCTCAATGACCAGGCTGTTCTCCTGGTTTTGGGCCTGCTGTTTACCGTTTTCCAAAATGCAAGAAGCCTCTGCCTTATAGGATTGACCCCATCCGCCAAATAATATTCATACCATCGGGAAAAGCGCAATGCAATGTCAAAGCCTTTATTTGCCTATTCTTTTACTGGGAATTACGCCAGCCGCCTTTTGCCTGCTTACGGGCTTCTACACTTTCCGTCAAGGCGGGGGCTGTTTGGCCAATCGTATTGCAGAAGAATATAACTTCATTAAAAAACAAATTAAATCAAATTATTATAGGGCATGGTATTAGATGCACATAATACTTTTTAGGAGCACCGTGCTTAACCGGGTCGTAAAAAGGTTTTTTGGCATGATTAAAAAATCCTACCTGGTACTGATTGATTCCCCATAAGCCGGGTGTAAAATGTCCATACTCGCATCTTGCGAAAGCCGATGACACTCCCCAGGCCGTGGCCCCCGTGTCCAAAAAACTCGGCCGCTCGTCATCGGCACATGGCGAGGCCTTCCCCCAGAGGCCTCGAGAGCCGGTGCAGCAGCCCCAACCCGGGGGGCGGCTGCACCGGCCCCCTCCCTGAAGGCATTACTGATCTTGCGCTTGAGATGCCTGGAAAGATGCTGACGGGAACAAGGGGTCCACGCGGGAGCCCTTTAAGCCCGGCAGACTGATTTTAAGGTTTTCTGCAAGCTCAAGAAAAGCCCCTTTATAAAAAGGGGCTTTTTTTGTCTTTGTGCTGCCTTTGCGGAAAAATCCACCCCAAAAAGCCGACAATTTTGCAGCCCTTTTGTTTGACTTGATGGCCCGGCTTTACTATTCTCCTGTAAAAGGCGGGTACAGCAAAATCTTTAAGAATGTTAAAGCTCTGGCTGGCCTTTTTGGCCTGTTTTCTGTTTGTGTTTTTTGCCCTGACAAAGGGCTTTAAGGCGCCGGGCAATAAATCATGGATAAAATTGAGGTCACAGGCGGGCGTTGCCTGAAGGGTGAGGTGGCTATTTCCGGCGCAAAGAATGCGGCCCTGCCCATTCTGGCCAGTGCGCTTTTAACTGACGGGCCATGTTGCATGGAAAATGTGCCCGATCTCATGGATGTGCGGACAACCCTGGATCTTTTGGCCCACCTGGGCGCAAAGGTGTTCCGGGACGGAACCGCCGTGACGGTTGACGCATCCGGAGTGAATGAGCCGGAGGCCCCTTACGAGCTTGTTCGCAAAATGCGCGCCTCCGTGCTGGTTTTAGGGCCTCTGGCAGCCCGGCTTGGCAGGGCAAAGGTTTCCCTGCCTGGAGGCTGCGCCATTGGAGCCAGGCCCATTGACCTGCACCTGAAGGGCCTGGAGGCAATGGGGGCAAAGGTGGTTCTGGACGAGGGCTATGTGACCGTCAGCGCAGGCAGGCTAAAGGGTGCGGAGATATACCTTGACATACCCACGGTGACCGGCACGGAAAACCTGATGATGGCCGCAGCCCTGGCAAAAGGTACAACCGTTTTGCGCAATGCCGCCAGGGAGCCGGAGATAACAGCCCTGGCAGACGCCTTGAATGCAATGGGCGCGCAGGTATCCGGGGCGGGAACCCCGGTTATAGAGATAATAGGCAGAGAAAAGCTTCATCCTGCTGATTCCACAATCATTCCCGACCGGATAGAGGCCGGGACATTCATGACCGCTGCCGCCATAACCAATGGGGACATTCTGGTAAAAGGGGCAAGAAGCGCCCACATGGGGGCGGTTATCGAAAAAATGGTCGAAGCCGGGGTGGTGGTGGACCAAATTCCGGAGGGCTTGAGGGTGCGCGGCCCGGAGACCCTGCAAAGCGTTGATGTAAAAACAGCGCCATTTCCAGGCTTTGCCACGGATATGCAGGCCCAGTTCATGGTGATGATGTGCCTGGCAAACGGCCGCTCCACAATAACGGAAACCATCTTTGAAAACCGCTTCATCCATGTTTCCGAGCTTACACGCCTGGGCGCGGACATTTCCATTGTGCGAAACAGCGCGGTGGTAAAGGGAGTCGCCTCCCTTAAGGCTGCTCCTGTAATGGCTTCAGACTTGAGGGCCAGCGCCTGCCTGGTGCTGGCAGGCCTTGTTGCCAGTGGCTCCACCCTTATCAACCGGGTTTACCACATTGACCGGGGTTATGAGTCCATTGAAAAGAAACTCTCCGGTCTTGGGGCGCAAATCCGCAGAATCCAATAGGCCCCTTGCCCGTCCGCTAATTGTCTGGTTTGCCTGTCTGGCTGCCGGAATTTGGGCTGGCTGGCATTTTCCTGCCCTTGCTCCCTGGGCCTTGGCAATGGCCATTGTTTCAGGGGCTGTCTGCATTTTTCTTGTGAGCAAAAACCGGGGCAGCCTTGTTTTTCCACTCCTTCTTTTTATAGGGCTTGGGCATATCTCCATCCTGCCCTGGTCTGCCCCAAACCTTGGGCCGGAGCACATCTCCAACCATTTGCCGCATGAAATGCCCGTGACCATTTCAGGCATTGTTGATGAGCGGCCCAGGCAGCTTGATGACCGCACCCGCTTTGTTGTTACCGTTGAAAGCCTGTTGGCCGATGGAAAAACCACCAATGTAAAAGGCCGCATTCAGGCGACTGTGCGCCCTGGGGTTGGCGGCCTTTTGCAGGGCGACAAAGTTTTGTTTGAGGCCAGGCTTAATCCGGCCAGCAACTTTAAAAACCCTGGAGCCTTTGACTACGAGGGTTTTTTGCAGCGCCAGGATATATGGGCGACTGCCTCTGTGAGAGGCGGACCAAAGGGCCTTGTCCGGATGGAGCAGGCAAGGTTGGGAGTTTTGGAAAAGTTTCGCAGACAGGTGAAAAAAATAATCTCCCAGGCAGCCAAAGGCGATGCCTTGGCTCTTCTTGAGGTTCTTGTCCTTGGACAAAGGGATGCGCCATCCAAGGACCTGCAGGAGAAATTCTCAAAATCAGGCACTGCCCATGTTCTGGCAATTTCCGGGCTTCATGTGGGCATGGTGGCCGGCATTATCTTTCTGCTGATAAGAAAACTCCTTCTGTTTTTCAGGCCGATAGCAGAGAGCGGCATGGCATGGCGCATTGCCGCTGTCATCGCCTTGATTCCGGCCTTTTTCTATGCCGCCCTTGCAGGGATGCCGCCATCCACCCAGCGGGCCATATTCATGGTGGCGGCTTTTTTCCTGGCAGCCTTTGCATGGCGGCCCTACAACTCATTGAACACCCTGGGGGCTGCGGCCCTGGCCCTTGTGATCATCCGCCCGCCGAT
Source organism: Desulfatibacillaceae bacterium (assembly GCA_030018745.1). Classification (GTDB taxonomy): domain Bacteria; phylum Desulfobacterota; class Desulfobacteria; order Desulfobacterales; family Desulfatibacillaceae; genus JAGVAW01. Next base: position 9,170 of record JASEHB010000042.1, read on the forward strand.
TCTTTTTGATCTTTCCTTTCAGTTGAGCTTTTGCGCTGTTGCAGCCATTATTGCAGGTACGGGCCGCATAGGTAATCTTGGAACCAGCCATGAGCGCGGAGTAAAGCCCCCTTTTTACAAGCGACTTGGCAAAAGGGCGCTTCTGTTTTTTCTTGTGAGCGTGTTTGCAATTTTGGGGACAGCGCCCTTTGTGCTGCGGGCCTTTTACGGCTTGAGCACCTATGGGCCGGTTTCCAACCTTGTCATGATTCCCCTGCTTGGCTTTCTGGTTCTGCCCATTGGCCTTCTGGCCGCACTTTTTGCGCCGGTTATTCCTTCTGTCTCCACACACCTTATGGGGCTGGCAGGCTTTGGGGCAGGGCTTATGGTAAAAACCGCCTCCTTCTTTTCCGAGCTGCCCTTTTCATGGGTCATGCCCCTTTATCCAAGTGTTTTTGAATCAATCTGCTATTTTGCGCTTCTTGTCTGCCTTGTGAATTTGGGCAGGGCAAAAATGGCGCGCATTGCCCTTGCAGTAATTCTTGGGGCAATTGCCGTAAACGCCGGGTACTGGATTTACGAGCGGCATTTTAACCCCAGCCTGCGGGTTACCCTGCTGGATGTGGGGAAGGGCAATGCAGCCTTTGTGTGCTTTCCGGGTGGCAAGACAATGCTTGTGGATGGCGGGGGCTTTGTGGGTGCAGGGATGAGCTTTGACACGGGCGAAAAAATTGTGGCCCCCTTTTTGTGGGGCAGGAAAGTCCACAAGGTGGATATTGTCGCCCTGTCCCATCCCCACCAGGATCACATAGGCGGCCTGCCCTTCATTGTGCGCAATTTTAGGCCCGGTGAAGTGTGGATGACCGGCCAGGAGGCATCCCTTGCAGCATGGGGGGCGCTTATTGACGCCTGCCAGGAAAAGGGCGTGCCCGTAAAAACCATAGAGCAGCTTGAAGGCGGGTTTCTGTTTGGCGGGGCAAAGGTGGAGGTGCTCCATCCCCAGGCTGATGATGCGCAAGGCTGGCGGCCTGATAAGGATATGAACAACAACTCCCTGGTGCTTAAAATCTCTTTAGGCAATACAAGTTTTCAACTGCCAGGAGACATACAAAAAAGGGCGGAAGACAGGATGCTTGCCCGCCTGCCGCAGGAAAAACTTGCCTCAACCGTGCTGGTTGTTCCCCATCATGGCAGCAGCACCAGCAGCCCCCGGCAGTTTATTGATGCAGTTAAACCCCAGGTGGCGATAATAAGCGCGGGAAGCCGCAATTTTTACGGGCTTCCCCACCCGGTCGTGGTGGAGCGCTACCGGCAGAGCGGCGCCCTTGTGCTGGAAACCGGCATACGGGGCGCTGTGCAGATGAAAACAAGGGGGGATTGGCTGACAGTTGAAGCGCCTTACAGGCAGAGGTTGTCGCACCCAAGGGGCCTGGCTGCAACCCTGCTGGAAGCGCCCGCATTCAAGGCCGTGGCGGTTGAGGCCGGGCGCTGAAGCAGCTTGGCGGAGAATTGGCCGGAGGAGCTTTTGCCGGGTCTTGGCATGGCCCTGCTGGCCCTCATGAATGACCGG
>JASEHB010000601.1 GCA_030018745.1 Desulfatibacillaceae bacterium
CGAGCCGACAGTCAACCCGCTTTTGCAGTAAAAAAGGCTGCTTTCAAAATGTGAGGGACAATCGGCCCCGGCAAGGGGCCGTTTTTTTTAATGGAGCAAGCGCCTATTAAGGCAGGAGGCCCTGTGGACAACCCGGAAAAAGAGATAAGGATACACTTTCCCAAAGCCTTGCACGGCGGGGTTTATGCCAACAATATGACAGTGGGCCACACCAGGGAGGAGTTTGTTCTGGACTTTCTCATGGTTGCACCGCCTGCCGGAGCATTGACCGCAAGGGTTATAACCAGCCCAGGGCATTTCAAGCGCATGGTCAAAGCCCTGGCAGAAAGCCTTGAGCAATATGAAAACAACTTTGGCGAAATAGTCGAGTCCCAGCCCCCGGAAGGCTGGCCCCAATCCGCTATCCGCCATTGATGTTGGCAGCGGCCAAAAAAAGTTTAATGAGCCTTTGCCCGGCAAAAAGCCAAACAGCCTCCCATAAGCATTTCAATAAAGGCTAAAAGCCGGAGAGGAAGGCAAGTATTCTTTTGGAAATCGCCGTTTTTTGAACCAATTTTTTGCCCCAATGGATTTCTGCATGGATTTCAAGCCAATTTCGCCCAACACCGTATGGCTGCTCACCGCCTTGTCGCGCGCCTGGTTCAAACCTGTCATCTTTGGCATGGAAAACCTTAAACATGGCGGAGGGCCTTATCTCTTTGTGGGCAACCACACCATTTACGGGGTTCTGGATGTGGGGGTATATGGCGCGCACCTTTACCGGGAAAAAGGAATTTACCTGCGGGGGCTGGGAGATTATTTTCATTTCAAGGTTCCTCTCTGGGGCGACCTTTTAAAGGCCATAGGCGCGGTGGAAGGCACCCCCGAAGAATGCTCCAGGCTCATGGAGGAGGGCCACAACATCGTGGTTTATCCGGGAGGAGGACGCGAGGTTTGCAAGAGGAGGGGTGAGGCTTACAAGCTCATCTGGAAGGAGCGCACAGGCTTTGCCCGGCTGGCCATAAAGCATGGATACCCCATTGTACCCTTTGCCTCTGTCGGCCCGGAAAACGCTTACAGCATCCTTTTTGATGCCAACGACTTTCTTAACACCCGTTTTGCCAGATTTCTCCAGCGCAAAGGAATTCTGGAATCCCTGTTGAGAAACGGCGAGGCCGTGCCGCCTCTTGCAAGGGGCATAGGGCCTACACTCATTCCCAGACCAGAAAAGCTCTATACTGGCTTCACAAAACCCATTGATACCTCGCGCCTTGCAGGGCAGGACAATGACGAAAAGGCCGTGATGCGCCTGCGTCTTCAGGTGGAGCAGGCAATATACCATGAAATGGGCCGCCTGCTGCATTACCGGGAGCAGGACACGGACAAGGGGCTTCTGCGCCGTTTTCTCACGCGGCTTTAAAGGATAAAGGGCGCTTGGAAAAGAAGATTGACAGAAAAATATTTGCAGCCCTTTTCTTTGCCATATTCACAGCCATAACCGGTGTTGGCATTGTTGTGCCGCTTCTGCCCGTTTATGCGGAAGAACTTGGCGCGTCAGGCTTTGTCATCGGCCTCATATTTGGCTCCTTCTCCCTTTCAAGAGCGCTTTTTCTGCCCTATTTCGGCAAAAAATCCGATGAGTTGGGCAGAAAGCCCTTCATCGCCGCAGGGCTGGCGCTGTATGTGGTCACCTCCGTAGCCTTCATGGGGGCAGCGGCCTTTTCAAGCGTGTGGGGGATGATTGCCATCCGCTTTTTCCAGGGCTTTGCCTCTGCCATGATTCTGCCTGTTGTCTTTGCCTATGTGGGGGATATGTCCCCATCAGGCAGGGAGGGCTTTGTCATGGGAATTTTCAATATTTCCATGTATGCAAGCCTCTCTTTAGGCCCTGTGCTTGGAGGCTTTGTCAAAGACGCCTTTGGAATGCAGGCAGCCTTTGCCTGTATGCTGGCCCTCTCCCTTGCCGCCTGCGT
>JASEHB010000602.1 GCA_030018745.1 Desulfatibacillaceae bacterium
GGTTTGGCTTTTCATTGCCGCATTGTGGATAAGGGGCCGGAAGGCCTTTATGGCCTCGTTACTGGGGTTGGTGTGGGTGCGGTTTGAAAGCAGAATGACAATGGCCTCCTTTTCAAGGTCCATCCAGAAGGAGGTACCGGTGAAGCCAAGGTGGCCCACGGCCAAATCGGAAAAAAAGCTGCCGGAGGAAGATTCCGGGCGGCTGGGGGTGTCAAAGCCAAGCACAAATGTGCCAGGGCCTGGCTTATGGGTCAAAAAGGTTTTAACTGTTGATGGCTTTATGGAGCTTTTGCCTGCTCTGCCCCGGAAAAGGGCAAGTAGCTCCCTGGCCAGAAGCCACACCCCTTTTGCAGAGCCAAAAAGCCCTGCATGGCCTGCCACTCCCCCCAGGGCAGCAGCATTGTCGTCATTTACAAGGCCCTCTGCCATTTTCTCTGCCTGCTGGCAGGGGGCGGTTGCAGCAAAGCTGCGGCCCTGCAACAGCCTGGGGGCGCTGCCATCTGGCGCATTGGCAAAAAAAAGCTCGTTTGATAGATCAAGGGGCCGGTAAACCAAATCCCGCGCAAGAGCATTTAGCGTTCTGCCGCCTGCCTGCTCGCAGACCAGGCCCAGCGCCATGTAGTCAATATCGCTGTAAATGGTCTGCTGCCCCGGCTCGTAAACAAGGGCCTCTTTTGCGATGAGACCGGCAAGGGCCTGTTTGCGCTGGTGCATGGGAACCTGAAGAAGGCTTTTGTGATAGGGCTGCCAGGCCGGAAAGCCAGCGCAGTGGCCAAGCAGCCAGGAAAGCGGCAAATCCTTTTTGTCGCAGGCAGCAAAATCTTTATGCGCCTGGCCAAGTGGAGAAGAAAGGCTCAATGCCCCCAAATCCGCCAGGGCCATGAAGGTGGTTGCCAGAGCCAGGGGCTTGGTGAGGGAGGCAAGATCAAAAATTGTTACCCTTGTCATGGGCAGGGCGGGCGCAAGCCGGGCCAGGCCGAAGGCCTCGCAATAAAGGGACTCTCCGGCAATGTCTGCCAGCAGCACGGCCCCAGGGAAAACCCCGTCTGCCACCGCCTTTTCCATGAGAAAAGAAAGCTCGTTCAACTTGCCCCCCCTGCCCTGCTGCACAAATCCTTTTCCGGCTCCATCACAATCCAGTAACCGGCAGCGGATTTATTCAAAAAAGCCAGAAGGGAGGAGCTGTCATAAGCCGTGTTTTCCCCTGTGGCAGGATCCATGACCACAAATTTTGCCCCTGCAAGGCGCACCAGCAAATAGTGAAGAATCTGCTCCTCATCCACAACAAGGCATATTGCCTTTGTGCAGGGGCCGATTAGGCTGATGACCTCATCCTGCTTTTTGTAGAACCCAAAACCCAGGCCCTGCCCTTTGTGGTTGGCCGCGCCCAGCCTGTAAACAATAAAAAGGTAGTTGTGTATGATGCGGGCCAGAATTGTAAGACCGCGCTCCTTGGGCCTTTGCCAGGGCCTTTGTTGCAGCAGGCGGGTTTTTGGCACATAGGCCAGGGCGAATTTTGCCATTTTGGAAGGCGTGCTTCCCATAACGCGGGCATGGCTGACCTTCTTGAATATCTCAAGCTCCGTGGCCCTGTTGAGCCTGCAAAGGCCAAGCTCGTTAAGAGCGGTCATCATGCAGGCAGGGCCGCAGGTGTTGAGCTGGGTTTGACGCCAGGAGGATAGTAAATCAACCATGTTGCTAATCTTTTGGCGGCCCCAGGAAAACGCTGGCTGTGTTGCGCTGCGCATCGGAATTTCGGTCATGTACTAAAAGTACACTCCCTCATTCCTCGCTTGCGCGCCTTGCCAGCCTTTCCCTGGAACCGCCCTGTTCGTTGGTGGTTGAGAGGAAAAAACCACGGCTCCCTGGAACCGCCCTGTTCGTTGGTGGTTGAAAAGAAAAAAACAACCTTGCCCGCGGCTTTCTGGAACCGCCCTGTTCGTTGGTGG
>JASEHB010000603.1 GCA_030018745.1 Desulfatibacillaceae bacterium
GGCGGCATAGCCAAGGGGTAAGGCAACGGTCTGCAAAACCGTTATTCTCCGGTTCAAATCCGGATGCCGCCTCCATTTCAAGAAAATCCTGTCCCGCAATCGCCTTCAATCTCCTTGCCAATTCTAAAAAGTTCCTTTTTTTTTGTGCGCAAAGGCTTTTTTTTAGCCTGCTGTCCTGCTAAAAATAGCAGGTAAGGCAAAACACGCCTTTTTTTAAGAACCTCAAGCCAAGTTTTTGGCAAGGAGCTTCACGCTATGCCCCTGTTTAAAATCGAAACCAACAAGGCCCTTGGAAAAGAGGAAGAAAAAACCTTTTGTCTGGAAGCTTCCCGTTTTGCTGCCAAGCTTTTGCAAAAGTCCGAGCAGGTTGTAATGGTTTGCGTGGAGACAGGTAAAACCATGAGCTTTGCGGCGGATGAAAAGCCAACCGCTCTTGCCACCATAAAGAGCGTTGGCCTGCCGCAAGCCTCCTGCCCCCGTTATGCAAAGGAGATATCCGCCTTTGTGGAGGAACAGCTGGCAATTTCTCCAGCAAGGGTTTTTGTGGATTTTTTTGACATCAACCCGGCTCTTTTCGGGTGGAACGGCAAAACCCTTGCCAAATAACATTTCCTTTTAAAAGCGGGCGGGCATGAAAGACTTTGCCGGAAAAAATGTGTTCATTGCAGGCGGATCTGCGGGAATCGGCCTTGCCTGTGCCAGGCTTTTTTCGCAACAGGGGGCATCTGTTCATCTTTTTGCCAGGGACAAGGCCCGCCTTTTAACGGCCCGCGATGAGGTCAGCGCCTGTTGCGCGGATTCTTCCCGGTGTTTTGACTGTGCGCCTTTGGATGTTACCGATGCAGCGCGCGTAAAGGCGGTGATGGGCAAGATGGTTGAAAAGCACGGCCCGCCGGACATTCTTGTCAACTGCGCGGGTCAGGCAAGGCCCAGGCGCTTTGATGAAATAAGCCCGGAGCAGGCCATGCATACAATGACCGTGAACTTTGCCGGAACCTGGAACACGGTTTCAGCCCTGTGGCCTGGCATGAAAAAGCGCGGGGGATGGATTGTCAACACTTCCTCCGTGGCCGGTTTCATGGGAATTTTCGGCTATACGGATTATTGCGCCAGCAAGTTTGCGGTGATCGGCTTTTCAGAGGCGCTTAAAAGCGAGGGCGAGGCCTTTGGCATAGGCGTTTCTGTTCTTTGCCCGCCAGATACGGACACGCCGGGCCTGGCAGAGGAAAACCTTACCAAGCCGCCGGAAACCCGCGCCATATCTTCCACCGCCAAACTGATGACCGCCGATGAAGTTGCCAGCGCGCTTCTGGCAGGAATTAAAAAAGGCCGCCTTTACATAATACCGGGCTTTGACGGCAAGCTGGCAGTTGCTGTCAAGCGCCATGCCCCCTGGCTGCTGGAGGCCATAATGCGCCATGCCATGAAAAAGGCTGTGCAATAGCTGATGTTTATCCGAAAAAACTGCTTGCATTATGCTTATGGATAATATACGATTATCATCAAATCTTATTTATCCCAATCCACCCTTAAGGAGAAATCAATGTCAGGTAGAGAAACAATAAAACAGTTTTTAAATCGAAATTCATTTAGAATACCTAACTATCAAAGAGGTTTTGCTTGGGACGCAAGCAACATTTATGAGTTTTATGAGGATGTTAGAGAAACAACATCTACCACAAGTCATTATCTCGGGACAATAGTGTTATCTAAAACAAATGATAATGAAACTTACTATATTGTTGATGGTCAGCAACGAATTACTACTATATTACTTTTTATGAGCGCAATTATTTCAAAATTGAATAATAGAGATGATAAATTATACTATAAAAGAGTTTATATTAACCATAAAAATCTTTTTAAATTATATTTACATGATAGTGATCAGGCTTTGTTTGAAAAAATTTTATTAGGAAAAACAATATCTTTTTCAGTTGTTTCCGT
>JASEHB010000604.1 GCA_030018745.1 Desulfatibacillaceae bacterium
GCGAAATTCCTCCAGGTAGCCAAGCATGGTGGCAAGCAACTCTTTTGGATAAAGCTCGCCAGCAAGCTGGTCCCACACAGGGCGGGTGGCCTGCTTCATGGCGTCAAGCTCGGCTGCATCCATTTCCACCACCTTCATGCCGTAGCGGGCCAGGGCTGCAAGGGACTGGTCATTGGCATTGCGCGTGAAGGCTATGAATTCTTCAAGCACCGTGTTGCGGGTTGCCAGCACGCTGGCCTGCTCCTTTGCTGAAAGGCGGTCAAACGCCCTGCTGCTCCACACATGAAGCCCTGGAGCGTAACGGATTTTAATGGGGTTCACAAAGCCTATCACCGTGTAGGTTTGGGATCCCACCACCCATACGGCCGGGGCGATTAGCGCATCAATCACCCTCTGGCGCAGGGCGGAAGGGACCTCCGGCGCATTGATGGGCACGGGCCTCACATTCATGGCTTCAAGGGTTTTCTCCTCAACAACCCCGTACCAGGTGAGAAAACGGAAGCGCGGCAGATTTGCAAGGCGGTCGGTGGGCCTTGAAAGGGAATATAGCTGGTCGAAGTCCTGCTCGAACCAGTAGATGAGCGCAAAGCCTCTTTCCGCAAAAAGCTTGTCAAAGATGGGGTACATTTTGGGGCGGATAAAGTCCACCTCATCGAATGAATTGAGGATGAAAGGCAGGCTCAAGACCGCCATTTCCGGGCAGATGACCCTTGTCCCCTGGGCGGTCATGGAAGCGGCCTGAAGCTGGTCTATGCGCATTTTCATGACATAGTCCTCATCATCGCCCATTATTCCGCCATAATAGGTCTTGAAGGAGACCCTGCCGTTTGCGGCTTCAATCAGGCCTTTTTCAAGAATTTCCTCCCAGGCCTTTGCCCAGCCTATGTTCCTGGGGGCCAGGGTACCCATTTTTATTTCAATCTGCTCGCCCTGGGCCAGGGCTGGAGGGCAAAAAATGGCGGATGCGGCAAAAACCGCAAGGCACAGCACGAAAGAAGCCTTTATTTTAAAGCCTTTCATAAACCTGTCCTCATTCCGGCAGCATGGGTACACAGTTAACCGGCCGGCTCGGCGGCACTGCGACGCGGGACTGTATAGTAACTGTTTATTTGTTCAGCGAACAATTTAGCGCCCCAAAGCAGTTTATGTCAAGCGTGGCAAAGCGAAAAAGCTCTGCTGTCCCTATTGTTTTTATTCAATTATTACAATATTATAATAAAATGTTAAAATAATTCCTGCAAAAAAAGCAAGAAAGGACCAGTGCGCGGTCGCCATTTTTCCATGCCGATAAATAGAAACCTGGGTCAAGCTGCATCAGCAGCAGGCGCTTTGAAAATATGGATGGTTGAAGCCCTGGCCAAAGCAGCCCGCCCCTTAACAGAAGCCAAAATACCGTAAAATTTGCCTTTGCCCGCCTGTCATGCTACAAAGCATCAAAAGAACCTTTTAAACTCATTCTCCAACCTGTTTGCATTATTGCTTGAATCATTTGTGCTGTTTTGGGTATAGAAAACAAGGGGCCATAAAATTAAAGTGCAGATAAGAAACAGTTGGCTGCTTGGCCTTGGGCCGGCAGGGGAGCTTTCCTTATGAATCTGAAAGGCAGTTTCGAGCCTTCCTCCCTGGCAAGCATTCTTCAGCTTCTGTCAGCAGAGGAGCGCACCGGCGCCCTTAAACTCACAAACGGCGAATCGGAAGTAAAAATATTTATAAAATACGGGGATGTCATCTGCGCCATGGGCTCCCAGCGGGAAACCCGCCTTGGCACCCTGCTCACCCGTGATGGTCTTATATCCGCCAAGGATCTTGCCTATTGCCTTTCCGTTTCTACGGAAAAAAAGCAGGCTTTGGGCAGCGTTCTTGTGGAAAAAGGCTTTGTCACCCCTGAAATTCTTCAAAAAACCATACACCGCCAGGCAGAGGAGGTTATTTTCAACCTCTTTGTG
>JASEHB010000043.1:0-6177 GCA_030018745.1 Desulfatibacillaceae bacterium
AAGCAGATTGGTCAAAAAGAACCGGAACCGTCATTTTGTTCCGGATGCAAAGCCTAAAGCGAGCATGGCGGCTTGTTGTCATATTCAGGAAGAAAGCCTGGCAAATTCGTTCTTTTTCAAATGCGCTGGCCCTGGGGTTGCAACAGGGGAAAAACAGAGGATTTAAGGAAGCCGGACCAGGATGCTAACATCCCTGAAATGCCGGGCTTAAAAGCCTTATGGCCCTTTGGCCCTGCAAAAAAGGGAGGCGCCCCCAAAAAGAGCGCCTCCCCCCATAAAGCCTTTTGGCTTTTGCAGTTTAAGCTAGTTGCCAAGCATTTTTCTTTTGAGGTTTTCCAGGCTGCTGTCACCCGGATTTTCTCCAAGCCAGTTGCCGAAAAGGGCCTTTTTGAACTCCATGCCCTCAATGACATCCTTTTCAACACCGTTATAGATGAGGGCTGTGCCGCGCTCCGGGGTGTAAGCAAAAACAAAAAGGTCGTTTTTTTCGTACTTTTCAGGGAAAAAGGCCAAAAAGCGCTCAAACCCGTCATTGATGGATGCCAGATTTCCGCCCGTGGCCCGCCCGAAGCCTTCTTTCCATGCCTCGGCAACATCCGCCTTGGGCGTATTGCCCCTTATCCAAGCCATTGCAATGGCCATAGGCTCATCTGCATTGATTATTGCCGTGGCATCCGAGGCTTTTTGGGCCAGATAAAGCCCTCCTGCATAAACGCTGACAAACTTGAACTTTTTTCTTACATCCGCACCATTGATGTTAAGGGTCACGCCATCTGCATCAAGGGTTTCGGGAAGCTCCACCCCGCCAAGGCTGCGGGCGGATGCAGGTGCAGCAAACAGGAGAAAGCAACAGGCCAGAACAAGCATTTTTTTCATGGTCATTTTTCACCTCGTGGCGCCTTTTTGCGCAACAACTGTTAGGTAGTCAAACGAACTAGTCATTCGCTGCATTGACATGACAGCGCCTCTCTATATATTGTGCATAAAAGCCTGATAAGTCAATAGCGGCCTTGTTTTGATGAAAAAATTTGCCGGGTTGACATTGTGCTGGACCCATATTGGACGGCTCTGGCGTCAAATCCGTCACAAGGTTTTATTTATTTGGAAAAACCACTTGAAATACTTGTTGATTCCAAAATCCGCATGAGCGGGGAAATTTCTCCGGCCCTTCAAGTGGAGCTTGTCCGCTGTCTTTCCATGCCCAATCCTGCCTGGATGGAAAAGCGCAAATACGGGCGATGGTGCCAGGACACTCCAAAGCGGCTCACCTTTTTTGTGCGCCGGGAACCGTTTATGTGGATGCCAAGGGGCTTTGCGGCAAGCCTTTTGGGTTTGCTCAAAGAGCATGGCCACAGCTTTGTCGTGCAGGATATGACCCGGCAACTGCCGCCTGTTGACTTCAATTTTGAAGCAGAGCTTTTCGACTTTCAGCAGGATGCAGCCAACAAAATACTTGGCAAGCGATTTACTGTGGTTGAGCTTCCCACAGGCGCAGGCAAGACGGTAATTGCCCTTTACTGCATTGCGCAGAGAAGGCAGCCAGCTTGCGTCATTGTCCACACCCGCGAGCTTTTGCACCAGTGGCTGGACAGGGCACAGCATTTTCTGGGCCTTGACCGCAGCAGGATAGGCCTTGTGGGGGACGGTTTCCGTGAATTGGGCCGACCCCTTACCCTTTGCCTTGTGAACACCCTTTATCAGTGTGCAAGGGAGGTGGCCGCCACCACCGGTTTTCTTGTGGTGGACGAATGCCACAGGGTTCCTTCAAGAACCTTCACTCACGCGGTTAAAGCCTTTAACAGCCGCTACATGCTGGGGCTTTCCGCAACGCCCTTCCGCCGTGACGGTCTCACAGATCTCATCCACCTTTACATGGGCGATTCCGTGGGCCGCTGCGCCCGGCAAGTTGTCCGCAGGCAGGGGGTTATAACCGGCGCAAGGCTTGTGGTGCGCAAAACCGGGTTTGACTACCCATATCAGGATGACTACCAGGCCCTTGTCTGCGCCCTCACTGAAGATGGGCAAAGAAACCGCCTTATTGCTAAAGATGCAGCGCTTTTCCGCCAAAAAACAGGCCGCACGGCGCTTGTGGTTTCAGACCGCAAGGAGCATTGCCGCACCCTTGCCGGCTTGGTTGATGCAATGGGCCAAAGGGTTGCCCTGCTGACCGGCGATTGCAGTGCAACGCAACGCAGGGCCGTGGTGGAGCAAGCCTGTGCCGGAGAGCTGGATGTGCTTGTGGCGACTCTCCAGCTTATTGGCGAGGGTTTTGACTGCTCTGCCCTGGCCGGGCTTTTTCTGGCAACGCCGGTGCGCTTTTCGGGAAGGGTGCTTCAGGTTGTGGGCAGGGTTGTCCGCACAGCTCCGGGCAAGCAGACAGCCTGGATTTACGACTATGTGGATGAGCCGGGGGTTCTTGCCTCATCCTTTGCGTCAAGGCAAAAGGTTTATGCCAGCCTGGGGGTTAACCTTTAAAAAGATGATGCCAGCAGAATCAAACTGTTTTTCAGGGCCTTTTTTGCACTGTCAATCGCAATAGGCGCATACCATTCCATGTTTGATGCAGTTGTCATTGTAGTGCTTGTAAGAAACCCTTTTCTCAAAAACCATTGGCCTGATTATTATAAGGCCTGCAAGGGCATATCCCCCATCATCCCAATAATAGCTTACAGCCCGCGTATTCCCTGTGGCCGGGTCGTACTCTCTGGGGTCAACCCAGTACCTGCGGGGGGATGAAAAGCGATAAAAATCCGACTTCCAGTCCACGGGAGGCTTGGTATCCAGGGATGCAACAACATAATATTCCCCTTTGACCATAACCATATTCTGGGCCGAATTGTATGTGGCCCAGAAATCCATGGCAGCAGGCCCCTGGTAGTCCGGCAGGTAGAGAAGGAGCGAATCGTCTGTCTGTGGAAGGCCCGCCCTTAATCCATCCAGCAAAAATGCCGTGGCCCGCTCAATGGCCTTGCGCTCGGCAATGGCCTTTTCCAGATCCAGGCCTATTATCTCCCTGCCCAAAAGGCCCATCACATTGTCCAGGTCCCCGTCCTCCAGGCTGGATTCCTTCATTCCGGCAACAAGATTGTTAAAGTTGCGGATTTTATCCCGGTGAGCCAAAAAAGCCGCCCGGCTGTTGGCGTTTTCGCCGGTCAGGCCCACCAGGGCAGCTCCGTCCCTCTCCATATTAGCAGGCAGTTCAAGCCCGGCAGCACGGGCGCGCTCAAGAAAATCAGCCAGATTCTTGCGGGCAGCAGTTTCTATTTCCCTCTGGATTGCCAAATCCCTTCTCAAACTTTCTTCGGCCTGCTGCTGCAATTCGTGCTCAAGCTTGGCCTGACGCACCAGGGCGGCTGTTTCACCGACACGGGCCTGGGCCTGGGCGGAAACATCCCGGAAACGGGCAAGCTCATCGGCCAGCCTTTGATTATCCGGCCTGGCGGCAACTTCCCCTTCAAGCTCAATAACCCTGGCAGCATAGGCCTGGGCGTCAAGCTCGGCGCGTCTGGCTTCAAGCTCTGCTTCTTCTATGGCCTTTGCCGCAGCCTGGGTCCTTTGCACCTGCTCCTGCACCTTGCGGGCAAGCTCCAGGGATGCCTGGCGCTGATCCCTTGAATCCTGAATCAGACTTTCAAGCTCTTGGGTGCTCACCTGGCCGGAAGATGGGGCAGAAGTGCTCCCGGCGCCTTCTTCAGGCCCAAGGGCGCTCACAAGCACGGAGCTGTTGCCCGTGGTGTTGGCGGCCCAAACAGAATCCGGGCCGGGCCAGAATATAAAGGCCGGGCCAAAGCAAAAAAAAGCGGCCGCAAGCATGACCACAACGCCACGGAAAAGTTGCGTTTTCATTAAACGCCCCCCTTAACCGGAAGTGCCCCTGCAACCGGCAGATTCCGGACAATACATTGAATAATCAAAAATTACAGATGCCCTTATTTTGAACTTTAACAAAGGGATTGCATCAATGTCAACGCTGACAAAAAACCGTTATGCGCCTTGTAGTTAAAAACCCCTTTAAGGCTCTTCTTGCCGCCGTTTGAAGTTTTATGGTAAGTTTTAGGATGGCAACCGTTTGTTGAGCCTTGTGTTTGAATGAATTTTGGGTGCATACTGCCCAAGAATTCCTGATAAAACCGCAAGGCAGCCCGGTTTAAAAGGCTGGCTGGTTATCCTGATAAGGCCTTTTTAAAATGCGGCCGACCTGCTCCCAAAGGGGGGACAACACGCCCGGCTGCCGGATTTGCATTTGAAGCGTAATCAAAAAAACCGGCAGGTCATCGGCAGCCTGCCAGGGAAAGAAAATCCATGACCTTTTTTAATTTTTTTTCAGGAGTGCATTTTCGGGCCGCCGCAGCCTGTGCGCTCATTTTTCTGCTTGCCTTCCCAGCCATGGGTGCGGAGCAGGAAGCAAGGACCGCACCCGAAAATTCCTCCGCCAAGATTGAATGGCAGTTCGCCACCGTTGTACCCAAGGGCGCAGGTTACGCCAGGCAGTTGGAGCACCTTGTCCTGCCGGTTGTGGACCAGGTCAGCGGGGGCAACATATCCGTAAAGGTTTTCTGGGGCGGCGTAATGGGCGATGATACGGACATCATCCGCAAAATGCGCTTCGGGCACCTTAACGGAGCAGGCCTCACAGGTTTTGGAGCCACCCTCCTTTGCCCTGAAATGGCAATTCTGGAGCTGCCCTTCCTTTTTAACAGCTATGAAGAGGTGGATTTTGTAAAGTCCCGTCTGCGGGATGTTTTTCAGCGTTACACAGCCAAAAGCAATGTGTTTCTTTTTGCATGGATAGATCAGGGCTTTGACCAGGTTTATTCCGCCTCCCTTCCCATGACCAAGCTGGAGCACTTTCGCACGGCCCGCTTCATGACATGGCACGGAGCAATGGAGGAGGAGACCCTCAAGGCTTTAGGCGCAAAGCCCTTGCCTGTCCGCAGCGTCCAGATGGGGCAAACCATTGAGCAGAATCTGGCCGACTCCATGATAGGGCCGGTGATACTGGTTGTGGGCACCCAGATGTTCATGCGCTTCAAGTTCGTGAATCCGGTTAATCTGCGCTATTCTCCGGCGGTTGTTGTAGTAAATTCGGAAGACTGGTTGGGCCTACCGGAAAAATACAAGAGCGAATATTTCCGGCTCAAGGATGGAATGGAGAAAGACTTTGCAGAAGCAATGCGCAGGGAAAACCGGCGCTTTATGATTGCCCTGCAAAAATACGGCATTCAGGAAACAGCCCTTGAAAAGGGCGAGCTGGATATGATGCGCCAGTTGACCCGGCCCCTTTGGGAGCAGCTTGCAGGAAGGCTGTATCCAAGAGACCTTCTTGAAAAGGTGCTGGAGCTTCTTGAAGAATACCGGGCAGATGCCCGGTCTTGAATCCGGTTTGCGGCGATTTTGGGGGAGCTGCAAACCAGCCTCCTCATTGAATCAATAAAATACGGATTCGCCGACTGACCTTGGATAAGTTTTTTGCGCCCGGCACAAGGCATACACCTTTGTTTGGAGGGCTGATAAGGCATTGACCAATCCCGCTTCCAAAAACTTTGGCATATCCGATTACCGCTTCTGGCTGGAGCGCATTGTCGCCCGGCCCCGGCTTACCATAGTCCTTATTCTCATCATTACCGCCATGTTGGGGATTCGCCTGCCTGCCCTCACCGTTAACGCCACATCCTATGAGGTTGTGGTGCCGGATCTGGAGTCTGTTAAAGTTTATGAAGCCTTTCTGGAGGAGTTTGGCGGCGGGGAATACATACAGGTGATTGCCAAGGGCAAAAATGTATTTGACCCGAAGATTTTCTCCCAGCTTGAGGTGATGGCCGAAAAGCTTTCCCAAATTCCGGGCATATCCAAAGTGATAAGCCTTCCGGAAATAAAGCAGGATATGGATTTGCTGGATGAATGGAGCTTGGCCCAGTTTGAGGAAATCGTCACTCCGGTCACCCTTTTTCACAGAAATGTCTTTTCTTCAGACAAAAAATCCGCAGCCTTTACAATGCTTCTGGATGACATCCGCCAGGAGGAGGCCATTGTTGCGGCGGTGGAGTGGATATTGGCAAACCATTCCGGGGACCTTGAGGTTTACCAGATAGGTATGCCCCTTGTGTCCCAGGCCCTTCTCAACTCCATCAAGCGCGATTTCTCCCTGCTTCCGCCCATAACCTTTGCCGTTATGGT
>JASEHB010000043.1:6187-10653 GCA_030018745.1 Desulfatibacillaceae bacterium
TCTCATTTTTCTTTTTGGGTCCATCCGCCTTGTTGTGGCGCCCATTTCATGCGTGCTGGTAACTCTCATCTGGACCTTTGGGGTGATGGCATGGACAGACACCCCTGTTTCGGCAATGACACTTGTGGTGCCAATCTTTCTTATGACCGTTGGCACTGCCTATTGTCTTCATGTTGTTTCGGAATTCGTCCATCTGGCCCGCACGGCAGAGAATTCAAAGGAGGCGGCGGCCCTCACCCTGCGCCATATGCGCCTTCCAACAACCCTGGCTGTCGGAACCACCCTGGTGGGCCTTTCTGCCCTGGTGTTCAATTCCAACCAGACCATCCGCGACTTTGCCATTCCCGCCTGTGTGGGAATGCTTTCCTTTCTGCTTCTGCTCTTCACGCTTTTTCCGGCCATACTTGCAATCATGCCTCTGGTGCGCCCCAAAAATACGCACCGCTCCGGCGACATTCTTGACAGGCTGCTGCAATTGATTGTCCGGATAACTTTGAACCATCAGAAAGCCCTGTTTGCCGTGACAGCCATTATGGCAATCCTGGGATTATGGGGCATATCCCAGCTTCGTATTGATGCGGACACAACCAAATATTTCAGGGAAAGCGAGCCGGTTACCAAGCATTTTCACGATGTTTACCAGGACATGGCCGGAGCTTTTCCTGTAAATGTGGTTGTGGAGGGGCTCAACCCGGAATATTTTTCGGACCCGGAAAATATAGAAAAATTGCTGGAGTTTCAGGACTATCTTGAATCTCTTCCCGGCATAGACAAGACCTTGAGCTTTGCAAACTATGTCCAGCTCATCTATTACTCAATCAACAACTACATACCCAGCTTCTATGCCCTGCCCCAGGACCCCATGGAGCTTGGCAACATTTTAAACCTCTACAAGATGTTTTTAGGCCCGGACATGAGCCGGCGCTTCATGAATGAAGACCGCTCCAAGGCGGCCATTCTAATGATGATGCACATCTCCAGCGGTTACCAGTGGCTTGAAACAGAGGCGCAGATTTTGGAATGGAGCCGACAGTTCTACGGTGATACAGCCTCTGTGCAGATGGCATCCATGGGCACCATTGTAGCCCACAGCAACCGCGTCATAACCAAGAACCTGCTTGAAAGCATGTCCATTGTGCTGTTTCTGGTTCTGCTGATGATGCTTGCCCTGTTCGTGTCCGTAAAGGCCGGGTTTGTAACGCTCATACCCAACTGTTTTCCCTTGATTGTGGTGTTTGGGGTAATGGGGTGGGCAGGCATTGAGCTTTCCATGAACACGGTCATAATTGCCTCCATTGCCATAGGCCTGGCTTTGGATGACGCCATCCATTACATGGTGCGCTACAATCGGGAGTTCCGGAAAGATCTGGACCGGCGGCGGGCGCTGGCGGATTCTGTTCGCACCGTGGGCAGGCCCATAGTTCTTACAAGCATCACCCTGGTTCTGGGCTTTTT
Source organism: Desulfatibacillaceae bacterium (assembly GCA_030018745.1). Lineage (GTDB taxonomy): Bacteria > Desulfobacterota > Desulfobacteria > Desulfobacterales > Desulfatibacillaceae > JAGVAW01. Next base: position 7,643 of record JASEHB010000043.1, read on the forward strand.
CATCCTCACATTCTCCACATTCACGCCCACTGCCACCTTTGGCGCACTTATGATGCTCACAATGGTAATTGCTCTGGTTGGCGATATCTTTCTTCTGCCCGCCCTGATGACCCATGTGGAGCTTGTGACAGTCTGGGATCTGCTCAATGTCCGCATCGGCAGGGAACAGGCCCGGCGCATACCTCTTTTCAACAAAATGGGAAGAATGCAGATTCGTGCGCTTCTGGCGGCAGGCTCGCTCCATCGCATGGAGCCGGGGCAAATGCTTTTCCCCGATGATGACCATGACCCGTATCTTTTTGCAGTGATAAGCGGAGAAGTTGCCCAGTACCGGCATACGGACATTGAGCGGCCGGAGCACGACAGGGTAAGGGTGGCCACCTTGAGGGCGGGCGAGGTCATCGGAGGTCTTGGCTCAGGCTGCCAGATAAGCGAGGGCTGCATATACATGGCATCCACAACCGCAGATCTCCTGGCAATCAGCCCAAGAAGCATAAAACGCCTGCAATGGCTGTACCCGCCCACTGCCTACCGCTTTGTGAACAACCTTATGTCCATCCTCACCCAGCGCCTTATCAAGGCAACCCAAAACCTTGCCCAAAACGGCTTCAGGGATGATATTACCGGCGTTTTAAGCCCCTTGACCTTTGTGCAGGCCCTGGAAAACGAGGTGGCCCGCTGTGTCCGGCATCAGGGCAGGCTTACCCTGGCCCTTGTGGATGCAGCCAACCTGGACAGCATCAACCAGAAACACGGCTTTTCCGCAGGCGACAGAATCCTGGCGCAGATGGCTGTGATGCTTCAGAATAACTTGAGGCGCTACGATACGGCCTGCCGCCTCACCTCCCGCTGTTTCGCCCTGCTTCTGGTTGAAAGCGATGCCAAGGAAGCCATGATTCTGCGCAGAAGGTGCGAAAGCATGTTCGAGCGCATGAACATGGATGACATCAAGGTGGATATCCGCATTGGTTTTGCCGTGCTTGATTCGCTCTACCCTGTTTCCGCCCAGGAATTGCTGGAAAAGGCCAGGCAGGATATGGAAAGTGATTCTTCCTAAAAGGCAGGGAAAACCAACTCCAACAAAAAGGTCCGGCCCGTAAAGTGCAGGCTCTTTATCTGAAGGCCATCATAGACACCTGTTTTTTTGCTGTTTAATAACACTCTGCCGGAAAGGCCTTGTTATGAAGATACTTGCCCTGGGCGGATGCGGTGAAATAGGCCGCCACGCTTCAAAGACTCTGCTGGCAGACCCGGCTGTGGAATCTGTTGTGATTGCAGACCAAGATGGCGACAGGGCCAAAGCCTTTGCGCAAACTTTAGGAGCACGGGCATCCTGGCAGGCTTTGGATATCACCAATGCCGATGCCCTGGGAAAGGCTGTTGAAAGGGCGGACATTGTTCTTAACACAGTCGGCCCCTACTTCCGCTTCGGGCCTCTTGTTCTGGATGCTGCAATTGCAGCAAAAAAGCATTATCTGGATGTGTGCGATGACTGGGAGCCGACTCTGGAAATGCTCTCGCGCCATGAAAAGGCCAAGGATGCCGGAATAACCGCAATCCTGGGCCTTGGGGCGACTCCTGGCATCTCCAACATCCTTGCCCGCAAGGCTGTTTCCCTGCTGCCGGAAGCCAGCACGGTTATCACGGGCTGGCAGCTTTCCGAGGCCCTGCCTGAAAAAATCGAAAAAACGCCGTCTGCCGCAACGGTTCACGGTATGCACCAGCTTACAGGCACCATAAGGGTCTTCCGCAACAGCGCCTTTGTGGATGAAAAACCCATCCAGAAGCTTAAAATAAACTATCCTGGCTTTGGCTCCCACACAGCCTGCACCATAGGCCACCCGGAACCCGTTACCCTGCCCCTTTTTCTGGAAGGCGTCAAAACAAGCCTCAATGTTATGGTTGCGCCCCTGCCGATAATTCTGGCCCTTAAGGCGCTTACATTTCTTGTGGACAAGGGCATTGTGAGCCACGAGAGGGCTGCATGGTTTTCCGAAAGAGTGGAAGGCCCCAACCTGGGTAAGCGGGAGGCTTCTCTGCTTGGCGAGCTGTTAAAAAAGAAAGGCCCCACCTTTTTACCGCCCCTATTTGCCCTGGCCCAGGGAATTAAAGACGGAAAGCAGGCTTCTGTGGGCTGCGCCCTGGCAGCAGGCCCTTCAGGCGGAATGGGGCCTGCCACAGGCATACCGCTTGCCATAGGCGCAATTCTTGCGGCCCAGGGCAAGCTTGCCGGGCCGGGGGTTCTGCCCCCGGAGGCAGCCATTGAGCCGGATGCCTTTTTTGAAATCTTCGGGCAGTTCACCAGCCCCAAAACCGATGCAAAAAGCGCTGTTTTTATCACCCGCTCGGAGGAGTGATGAGGGCCTTTTTCATCTGGCCCGCAAGGTTAAGGGAGCCTAATGGCCGTGGCGCTTTGCCGGTTCCGGCGGGGCATCTTTCCGCCAGGCCTCCAGCCATTGCTGCATAAGGTTTATCTCCTGGGTCTGGGTTTTAACAATCTGCCTTGCAAGGTCTGCCACCTCATCATGCCTGGCAAGCCCCTTGTCCAGAACTTCCCTTGCCATTTCCACCGCAGCAAGATGATGCTCGATCATATCCTCTATAAAAACAATTTCCGCCCTGTCTTTGGGCAGGCCCTTCAACTGCCGCATCATGGGCTTGTATGCAGACTGCTTTTCGCTTTCCGGGTACCATTGGTCAAGCCACTGCTTCATCATGGCTATCTCGCGGGCCTGAACCTTCATTATCTCCCTTGCAAAACTCCTCAATTCCTTGCGCTTGCTTGCCTTTAAAATAATGCTGGCGCTGTCCACAGCCTCCTGATGATGGGGAATCATCTCCACCAGAAATTCCAGCTCACTATCCACGGCATGGCCGTGCTGGCCGTGATCTTGGGCGGCATTGAGGTTTGTAACCAGAGCCAGGCAAAAAAAGAGCGCAAAAAAACCGGCCGGGATACACTTTTTCATCTTCCGCTCCTCCTGCATTGCAAAGCTTTAACAGAAGCTGCC
>JASEHB010000044.1 GCA_030018745.1 Desulfatibacillaceae bacterium
GGATAGAGGGGTGAAGGCATACTATTTGTATGCCAATCCCCGATAACGCAGCCAGTGTGCAAATAGGGCGCGCCCGCAGGGTGAAAATTTTTGCCGTTTGAACACGGTTTTGCTTTAAAAAGCAGACTGTATTTTTCAGCAAGGCCTAAAAAATGTACTTATTTGTCTGAAAACATTTTATATATTCTTCAACGGCGAAATTTTTCATGAATTATGTGGGTTAGGTACTGCCCCCAAGAGTCTTTATGGAGAAGCTCATCATGGAACCAAACCAGAAGCCGGAGATTCTTTTTCGCCCGGTTAAAATCGGAAATCTTGCAGTTGCCGGCAGGGTTTTTAAAACCGCCACAGCAGAGACAAGGGCCACACCGGACGGTTTTGTAAGCGATGAGGTTCTTGAGTTTTACGAGCCAATCGCCCAGGCTGGAACGCCACTTATCATAACGGGCAACCTTTTTATTTCGCAGCAGGGCAAATCAACCTTCCGGCAGATTGGCGCAGATGCCCCGGACAAGATACCCGGCCTGAAACAACTTGCAGATATGGTTCACCTGCACGGCGGAAAAATCTTCGGCCAGCTCAACCACTGCGGACGCCAGGTACTCCCCCACACGCTAGGCATTGAGGCCGTATCCGCATCCAGAGTGCTGGACAAGGCTTTGGGAACCAGGCCCCGGCCAATGCAGGCAAGCGAGGTGGGCCAGACAGCAAAAGACTACGGCGCGGCTGCCGCCATATGCAGGGAGGCCGGTTTTGACGGAGTGCAGATTCACGCAGGACACGGCTATCTCATCTGCCAGTTCCTCACCCCTTACACCAACCGCCGCACCGATGCCTACGGAGGCTCCTTTGTCAAGAGGCTGCGCTTTCTGCTTGAGGTGTATTCCCAGGTGCGCGAGCAGGCAGGGACGGACTTTCCGGTCATTGCCAAGCTCAATGGCGCAGACTATCTGCCGGGACGAAAAGGCCTTTCCAACAGGGAGCTTGTGGAAATCGCCCGCATTCTGGAGCAGGAGGGCCTAAACGGCCTGGAAGTGACAGTGGGCCACTACGAATCCGGCGGTCCCATGATAAGGGGCAGCTTTGCGCCGTTTTTCAGGGGACTCACAAAGGAAGGGCTTGTGGATTCCCTGCCCTGGCCCCGCAAAACAGGCATAAAAGTGGCCTGGCCCGCCCTGGCCCTTTTTTGCAACGCTCTCTGGCCCGCAAAGCAGGGCTTTAACTTAAGCTATGCCGACAACTTCAAAAAGCGCCTGTCCATTCCCATAATATGCGTAGGAGGGTTCCAGACAAAGGACGCCATGAGCCAAGCCATCAGTCAGAACCGCTGCGATGCTGTTTCTGTTGCCAGAGCAATGATTGCAGACCCCTGGCTTTACCGGCACCTTAAAGAAAATACCACCGGCCCTGTGTGCAACTTCTGCAACGGCTGCATAGCAAGGGCCGGAAGTATGCCTGTGGACTGCTATGACCCGCGCATACGCAAACAAAAGGACGCCATGCTGGCCGGGGCCGGGCAGAAATAAGGGCAGGCTTATGCAATTGGCCTTGCAATTTCGTCTGTTCTTATTGGCCCCTTTCCGGGCCAAATGGCTTTGTGAGCACAAAGAGGGCGGGCAGCAGGAAAAAGTCGGCAAAAAGGGCCACGGTTATGGCTCCGGCCACAAGCAGGCCAAAATGCACAAGGCTGTCCATGACCGAAAAAACCGTAACCGAAAAACCCATAACCAGCACCGCGGTTGTTATAAAGAGCGCCCTGCCCACATCCCGCAGGGTTCCATGAAGGGCCTCCTGATAAGTTCCGTAAATATCAAACTCGTGCCGGAAGCGAGTCACGGTATGAACACAGTCATCCACAGCAATGCCAATGGCAACGCAGGCGATCAGAAGCTTCACATAGTCCAGGCTTATGCCCGCCCATCCCATTGCGCCAAGCACAACCACAATGGGCGCAAGGTTGGGAATCATGGCGATGATTCCCGTGCGGACTGACTGGAAAACCACACACATCATGATGGTGATGACAATAAAAGCCAGGGCAAAACCCCTTATCTGGCTTTGAACAATGTACTCCAGAAGCTGCACCCAAAGAGCACCCATGCCGGTTATGGATATGCCCATCCCAGGCGGCGGGTTTTGGGCCAGCCAGACATCCAATTGCTCTATGGCCCTTTTGAAATAGCTTGTTTCCATAAGCTTGCAGCGCACTTCCATGCTGGCCCTGGTCTGGTCCGGCGTGAGAAATGTGCCTATTTCATCGCCTCCCGACATTTCGTAAAGAAGTATGTACTGGGCCGCCAGAGCGCGGGAATCCGGCAGAATATACCAGTTGTCATCCTCGTCATGGAATGAGCGGTTTATGTCCTTTAGAAGGTCCGTAACCGAATTGACCTTCATCACAACAGAATCCTGTTTCTCAACTTCACCCGCAAACCTGTCTATAAAGGCAAGCTGTTCGGGTTCGATAATTCCGCCCGGTTCATGGGCCTCAAATACATAGCTGAAGCTTCCTGCTCCTCCCATGACATTGTCCGTATGCTCTGTGACAATGCGGATGGGCAGCTCTTGTGAAAACTCGTTCAAAAAATTGGAATCAACCGTCAGGCGGGTCATGCCCGCCAGCCCAAAAATAAAGATTGCCGACCACAGGCCCACCAGCAGCCAGGGCCTTTTCACATTGATGAGGGCTATCCATCTGGCAGCCCCCAGAAACACCTTGCCGCCCCTGGCTTTTTTTACTCCCTGCTTGATGTCCCTTTTTGAAGGCTCGCTCTTTCCAAACGAGAGAAGCACCACAAGAAAAGTTATGGTCAAAAGAAAGGCGCAGGCCACTCCCACTGCGCTGTAAACTGCAAAATGGCTGATTGCCTTTATGGGCGAAATGCTCATGGAGGCAAAACCCGCCATGGTTGTTGTGCTTGTAAAAAGGCAGGGCAGGCCCACAAGATACATGGCGCGGGCCAAAGCCGCCCGGCGCTCGCCGGTTTGCAGATGAAAAACCTTGAATTCGGAATAAAAATGCACTGCATCCGCCACCCCAACAGCCACCATGAGGGCAGGAAGTATGGTGAACATAAGGTCAAAGTTCCAGCCCATAAGCCCCACAAAGCCCGTGACCAGAAGAATTGCCAGAAAAACCACCGCCAGAGGGCCGATAACTCCCATGGGCCGTCCAAAGAAAACCACAAGGGCCGCCCCTATTATAAGAAATGCGATGATGCCAAGCTTGGCGCTTTCGGTCTGGGCAATGACATTGTAATTGGCGTTAAGGGCCACATCTGCGGTGTGGTAAAAAACAAGGTCAGCATATTGGGGGCGGGCAAGGATTTCCTCTATTTTGTTGAAGGTGGCCTGGGGATACAGGTTGTTCAAGGAATAGCCCTTGTCAGGATCAACCTTTAGCATTTCCGGCGGGTCAATGCTGGCAAGCAACATCTCAAGAACTATTGCACCGTAACTCCCGTCCCTGCTCACAAGGGCATTGACAAGCAACGGCTTTGAAAGGAGTTTTTTCCTGAACTCCAGAAGCTCGTCCTGGGTTAGGGGAAGCTCATCTTCAATTTTGTATATAATCAACTCGCCGGGAGCGCCCTCAATCAGCTCCGCATTGGCAGGAGAAAGCGCCCTGTCCACAAAAGGCACCTCGCGCTCCAAAGCCCTTGTCAGCTCTGCTATCCGCTCCATCACAGAAATATCAAAGGGGCCATGCTCATATTTGGGGGCTGCATACAGAATGTAGGCAATCTCGTCCGAGCCAAAATCCTCCCGAAACTGCAAAAAATTCTGATAAAGAGGATCCTCCCGGTCAAAGTAGGCTTCAAAGCTGTTGTCAAACCGCACACCAGCAGCAAAAACCACAGCTATTACAAGCACTGCCAGGCACAATCCAAGAACCAGCAGGCGGTTGTCATAGCAACGAAGGGCTACCCCTTCAAAGAATCTGCTTACCAATTCCACAAAAGAGCGGTGACCGTTATTGTTATGCACAGTGATTCCTTTTAATATAAAGATGTTATAATAGATAATTTTTTTGATTCCCCGCAGATTAGCACAAGGGCCGCTGCTGCTCAACCTGTTTGAAGTGGGTCGGCTCTGCCAACCTGCTTCGTCAAGGCCAAAATAAGGATAGTTATCGCCGGACGGACAAACCGGCCCGGCTGCCCGGCTTTTTCAACAGGGTCTGCATCCGGCTGAATATCGGAAATAGAGTTATTTGTGCCAGCATGGAGGGAAACGATTCTTCTTTTTGCCCTTAAAAAACAAACTAAATCTTGTAATCTTTTCATTTAAGTAGTAATCCAAAGTCCGGTAAAAGGATTTGGTGGTTTTTGCACGGTTTTCTTGAGCAAGAAGGGTCTTGATGCAGGTGAAGGACGGTTATTCAACAGTTGCCGACAGTCTTGCCAGGGGTTTGTGCCCCTTTTGGCTTGACGCTTTGCGTTATTTGATGCAAACCGGTTCTGGTTCACAGGGCTGTTTTTTTCGGCAAAAACGGCCAAAAAATAATGCAAAGTCTTCGAGTCTTATTGACCGGCAAAGCTTCTGCTGGTCAGGATAAAGATCTGGAATTCAAAGGCAGGCGCCATGGATATAAAAAGTTATCAGACCATAAGACGCGCCATTTTTACCATCATAATCCTTGTATCGCTCACCCCCCTCTTAACTCTCATTTCCGTAACAGCATTCGGATTTCACACAGCATATCGCTCCAAGGTGATGGCTTACCTGGATCAACTTGTGGAAAAACACGCCCTTAACATTGACACCTTTCTTTTCGAAAAACTCGCCAACATAAGGGTTCTTGCCCTTTCCCACAGCATGGATGAGCTTTCGGACGCCGAACTTCTCAACCAGTTGCTGGCGTCCCTTCAGGAAGGGCACAACGATGTCTTCGTGGATCTTGGCCTGGTCAACGAACAGGGCATACAGGTTGCCTATGCAGGGCCGTTCAAATTGGGGCGCGCCGACTATTCCGATGCCATCTGGTTCAAGGAGGCCCTCCAGAACCGGGTTTATATTTCAGATGTTTTCATGGGGTTAAGAGGTCTGCCCCATTTTATTGTGGCTGTTAAAAAACGGGTGGGGGATGAGCGCTACATCCTGCGCAGCACCATTGATTTCGGGGCCTTCAACCGCCTTGTTGAAAACACCCGCATGGGCCAAACCGGCTTTGCCTTTATCATCAACAGGGATGCAGCCCTGCAAACCCATTCAAGAGAAGACATTTCCGCTTTTATTCACATGTTGGGCAAAAGGCTTTGGGGCCAGGAGCCAAACCAAGTAACCCCCGGCAATAATGACGAGGATTCATGGGCCGCATTTGCTGCCCAGAGGGCGCTTGCCCAAAGGCCTGTTTATCATTTCACAGGCAAGAATGCAGTTACTGGCAAACCGGCAATCTTTGTAAACACCTTTTTAAAGAACAATGAATGGGCCCTTGTTTATGTGCAAGACAAGGCCGATGCCTTTGCCAGCCTTTATGCTGCCCGTAATTTGAGCCTGCTGGTTCTGCTCATTGGAGGCATTGCCATTGTTATTATGGCCTCCATCTTGTCCAAACGGGTGAGCGACCGAATCCGTACCATGGACCTGGAAAAGCAGATGATGAACGAAAAGGTTATCGAAGCTGGCAAGCTGGCATCTGTTGGAGAGCTTGCAGCGGGCATTGCCCACGAAATAAACAACCCCGTGGCCATAATGGTTGAGGAATCCGGCTGGATTGGGGATCTCCTTGAAGAAGATGAGTTCAAAAACACCGAAAATCTTGCTGAAATACGGCGTGCGTTGACACAAATTCAGACCCAGGGATCCCGCTGCAAGGCCATAACTCACAAGCTGCTCTCCTTTGCCCGGAAGACAGACCCCATGGAAAGGGATGTGGATATCAACAGCCTCATAATGGAGGTTGTTGAAATGTCCCGGCAGCAGGCTCGTTACGCCAATGTGCGCATCAACACCAATCTTTCAGATAATCTTTCACCTGTTACGGTGTCGCCTTCGGAAATGCAGCAGGTGCTTTTAAACCTCATAAACAATGCCCTGGATGCAATGGATAAAAAGGAAGGCGGCCTGTTGAGCATATCCACACGCATGGAAGAGGGCTTTGTGAAGGTGGATGTATCGGACACAGGATCAGGAATTCCGGATGCCAATCTCAAGCGCATTTTCGACCCATTTTTCACCACCAAGCCTGTGGGCAAGGGTACCGGGCTGGGGCTTTCCATTGTTCATGGCATAATGGAGAAAATGGGCGGCAAGATATCGGTCAACAGCGCAGTGGGCGTGGGTACGACTTTTCATCTTTATTTGCCTGTAACCCCAAAGGGGACAGATGAAAGGCCATAAGATAAGGCTGGCGGTGCAAAAGGCTTTTTTGTTCCGCAATGATGTCAGGGGAATGGAAGGAGAGCTGTCATGAACCATATCAAGATACTGCTGGTGGATGACGAAGAAGGCTTTGTGCAGACCATGCAAAAACGGCTGGCAAAAAGAAACTTGAACGCTGAAGCAGCATATTCCGGTGGAGAAGCCCTAGAACTTCTGCAAAAATCGCCTTCTGATGTTGTGATTCTGGATGTCAAGATGCCCGGCCTGGACGGCATTGAAACTTTAAGGGAGATAAAGAAAGCTCATCCCCTGATTGAGGTCATAATGCTGACAGGCCATGCAACAGTGCAGTCTGCCATTGAAGGGATGAAGCTTGGGGCCTTTGATTATCTTATGAAGCCCTGCGACCTGGAAGAACTGGTGCAAAAGGTCAGGGATGCGGCGGGCAAGAAGGAAGCTCACGAGCAGAAAATCATTGAGGCCAGGGCCAGGAACATAGCCCTGCGCCGGGGCGACTGAAAACAAACATGGAAGAGCAGGCCAGGCCCGAAAACAAAATCCGCGTTCTTTTGGTGGACGATGAAGAGGGCTTCGTGAATGTGGTAAAAAAGCGCATGAACCGGAGGGGCATGGATGTAACAACTGTCACTTCGGGTGGTGAAGCTGTTGCAGTGCTGCGGAAAAATGATTTTGACTGTGCTGTTGTGGATCTCAAGATGGAGGATATGGACGGCATAGAAGTTTTAAAGATTTTTAAAAAAATGGTCCCGGAAATGCCTGTGCTCATACTCACCGGGCACGGCTCGGAAAAAGCCGCCCGCCAGGGGCTTACCCACGGGGCCTTTGACTACCTGACCAAACCTTGTGAGCTTCCCGACCTTCTGGAAAAAATCCGGGAGGCTGTAGCGCAGACGGCCCGGTAGCCGGTGTCGGTGCGGATTGCAACCATTACCTGCGGAGAGATTCAATGCTGTTCAAAAATAAATTCTTTTTACTTTTTTTGGCTTTTTTGATCGGTCTTGTGGTTTTTCTGTTACCCCGGCCTGAAGGCCGTCAGTTTGAAATAAAGGGGGACCCCACCCAGAAACTGGCTGCCGCCGTGGCAGACAAATTCACTATTGTGGAAGAGGCAACAGAAAAGAAAGGATACATCCTTGAGGTAAAAGATGCCTCCCAGGTGGACAAGCCCGGCATTCTGCTCACCAAAACAGTAAAGGAGATGGGCCTAAAAGAAAAGGTGAGCGTTGATTACATGGACGGCCTTTCCCCCAAGGGCAAACGCTTTCTGATGGTTCTGGCCGTGCTCATCTTCCTTTTTGTTCTAGAGCCAATACCCCTTGAAATAACAGCCATCTGCATAGGTGTTTCCCTGGCAGGCCTTGGCATTGTTGAACTGCGGGATGCCTGGGCGCCCTATATGCACCCGGTGGTTGTCTTCATAATGTGCTGCCTCATTTTTGCCATTGCAATGCAAAAGGCGGGCATCACAAACCGCCTGGGCCGCTTTGTGGTAAAAAAGGCCGGCACCTCGGTTGTGCGGTTCACCTTCTTCATCTCCATAGCTCTCGGCTGGGCTTCAGGTGTCATGCACGATGCAGCAGCCGTGGCCGTGGGTCTTGTCACCATGATTCCCCTCATGAAGGCCGCAGGCATAAAGCCATTGAGCAAAACCGGCATTTTTATGACCCTCTCCCTGCCCTTTGCCTGCTCGGCAGGCGGCATGGGCACCCTGGTGGGGGGCGGGCGCAACATGGTGGCCGCCGCCTTTCTCTATGAATTCACGGGCATTGAAATCACCTTTTTTGACTGGATAAAGTTCGCTCTGCCCGCTGCCATTGTAACCGTGCCGCTTGCGGTCTGCTGCGTATGGCTTGTTTTCAGACCGGATCCCAACATTAAGCTGCCTGCCTTTGACGAAGAGGCAGGCCCCTGGTCCAGCCAGGAAAAATGGACGGCAGGCATCATAGGCATCACCTTCCTTTTCTGGCTCACAAAGGGCATCCACGGCCTGGATTACTCCATAACAGGCATGATAGGCGTAACAGCCCTGGTGCTGGCAAACATCCTCAAGTGGGACGACATTCACGAGCACCTGGAGTGGGGAACCGCGCTGTTCATCTTTGGCGGCGGCATCTCGCTGGGTCTGGGCATGGGCCATTCGGGCGCGGCAACATTCTTTGCCAACCTTTTCTTCCCGCTTATTCAGGGCGGCGGATGGCTGGTGCTCTTTATTGGTGTGGGCTTTTTCGGCGCAATTGTAACAAACGCAATGGCCAATGTGGCTGCCGCTGCGCTTATTCTGCCCATCGTCATTCCAATGGCAATCCTTGAAGGCGTTGACCCGCGCGTTATGGCCCTGTGTCTGGGCATGGCGACATCCTTTGCCATGCTGCTGGTCATTGGCTGCCCGCCCAACGCCATTGCATACAGCTACCGCTACTTCAAGTCATCCGACCTTACAAAGGTAGGGCTTTTGGCCACGCCGGTGCTTCTTGCCGCGCTGGTTCTTGTGGCAGGTGTGTGGTGGAAAATCTTGGGTCTGGTATAGTCGGGGCGTTGCATTGATAGCAGCCTGATGGAATGCATTTATGGACGAAGCAAGCAAAATCCGTGTCCTGCTTGTGGATGACGAGGCTGATTTCCGCCGTCCCCTGGCCAAAAGGCTCTCCCATAGAGGCATGGAGGTCTTTGAGGCAGGAGGGGGCGAGGAAGCCCTCCTGGCCATCAAGGAGCTGTCCGTTAATGTGGTTGTTCTGGATGTGAAAATGCCCGGCATGGATGGAATTCAGACCCTGGCAGCCATCCGGCAGGCAGATGCCCCGGTGGAGGTCATACTGCTAACCGGCCATGCAGCAATGGAGGACGGGCTTGCGGGAATCAAGGCAGGGGCCTTTGATTATCTCACAAAGCCCGTCAACCTGGAGCATCTGGCGCAGAAGATCCGCCATGCAGCAGACAAGATAGCCGCCCAGAAAGCCAAGGCGCGTGAGCAGGAATTCAGGGAGCGCATGGAGCAGCAGATGGCTGCCACCGAGCGCCTGGCTGCTTTAGGAACCCTGGCGGCAGGGGTTGCCCACGAAATCAACAACCCCCTTGCCATCATCAGCGAGGCCGCCGGGTTTGCCCAAATGCTCATGGAAAAGCAGGAAGCAAAAAAACTGCCTTTCTATGACAACCTGGTAAATGCATTAAACAAGATAGAGCAGAATGTAAAAAGGGGCCGCACCATAACCCACCAGCTTTTAAGCTTTGCAAGGGGCGGGGACGATGCGGTTGTTATCAAGGAAACAGACATTGTTGACCTGGTTCATGATGTTATTTCAATGGTTAACCGCGAGGCTAAAAGCAAGGATGTAACCTTTGGGGTGGAAAGCCGGGCAAACAAGGTTTACGCCTGGACCAACCCTGACGGAGTGCGCCAGGTTTTCATGAATCTTTTCACCAACGCACTTTTTGCCAGCGAGCGCGGGCAGCAAATTGCAGCCAGCATTGAAGATGGCGAGAATATGGTCAAGGTGGAGATTACAGACACCGGATGCGGCATTGCCAAAGAAAATCTGGATCGGGTTTTTGAGCCCTTTTTTACCACAAAGCCGCCAGGATCAGGAACAGGCCTGGGGCTTTTCATGAGCCGTGGAATAATTGACCGCCTTGGTGGAAGCATTGAAGTCAAAAGCAAAATCGGTTGCGGCTCCACATTCACGGTATATATTCCCAAGGTAAGCAAAAATGCTGTTGTCCGCGAGCCGGACAAACATTGGCTGGAAGCAGCAAAAGAAATCGAAAGGAGCAATTCCCATGGTTCGGGTGCCCGTTAATGTACTGGTTGTTGACGATGAAAAAGACTTTGTTGAAATGTTCTCCCTGCGCCTTTCCGAACTCGGCGAAAGAGTGACCGGGGCCTACAGCGGCCAGGAAGCTCTGGAAGCCCTGAAAAAGGATGAATATATTGATGTTGTGATCCTGGACATAAAAATGCCGGGAATGGACGGCGTTGAAACCCTGCGGGAAATAAAGCGGCACTATCCCCTTGTGGAAGTAATCATGCTCACAGGGCATGGAACGGTAGATACCGCCGTGAAGGGCATGAAACTCGGTGCCTTTGACTACCTGAACAAGCCCGCGGATTTCAAGGAAATGAAGGAAAAGCTCGAAGCAGCAAGGGACCGCAAGGCCCAGCACGAGGAGCGCATCCGCCAGGCAGAGGCCAGATCCTTAATGCGCCGGGGCGGCGAGCTTTACTAACATTCCTGCTTTAATTCACTTGCCTTTTTTCGGGGAGGAGCTTTTT
>JASEHB010000605.1 GCA_030018745.1 Desulfatibacillaceae bacterium
CATGGATTTTATCTGGAGAAACAAGGGCGCCCTGGCCGTTGCAGCAGTTCTTGGCACCTTCATAAAGGACCCGGAGGTTTACATAAACGGAGTAAAAAGCCTGGTTGCCGAACCGGTGGCTGAACAGGTAATGGGCGGCACAAACTGGACACTCATCATCGGTATAGCCGCATTGATTGGCTTCTTGCCATTTATTGCCCGCTCCCTGAAAAGGGCTGCTTTGGAGATTAAGAGAAAAAGGCCGCAAGACCGCAAAAAATAAGCAGTAAAAAGCAACTCTCCGGGCGCGGCGCCCGCGCAAAACAGCCCCGCCCATTCAACTCCCTTTGTAAAGGGCAGTCATTTTTTCAAGGCTTTTGGTCAGCCTTTTTCTCAAGCGAGCGGGCTTAACAAGCTCGCCTTCATGGCCAAAGCTCAAAATCCAGCCCATCACCTCCGGCTCGCTTGAGGCCGTAAATGTTACGCTCAAAGAGCCGTCAGCATTTTTAGTGAGCTTCTGCTCCGGACTCCAGAACCTTTCCTGCACAAATTTTGCAGCCCAGCCGGTAAATTTTGCTTCCACGGTGAAAGCATCATCCTTCATCACCCCAAATGAGCTGTTGAAAATGCTCTCAAAGTCGTAGGTCTGGGGTATGGAGTAAGTGGCGGGAAGAACCTCGACCTCTTTAAAACGATGCACGGCAAGCAGAGGGTGGAAAAAGTTGTCAGGGCGCGGCTTGCCGTTGTTGTTGGAGCGGCAGGCGTGAACATAGATGGTATCTTTATGGGAAAAGATTTTAAAGGGTGTGATGAAGAGCCTGCTTGGTTTATCTGCGCTTAACGCCTGGTAAGTGACCTTGCAGACTTTTTTGTTGGCAATGGCCTCCACAAGCTTTTGAAGGTTGTCCTGGCAGGGGGTGTAATCAATGGTGCCCGGATAAATGCAGGCAAAGCCGTCCCTGCCGGAAGGCTCATCCTGCTGGTTTTCCGGCAGCAGGCCGTAGCTTTTGAGCGTTCCCCTGGCTGCCATTTCAAACAGGCTGCTGCCAAGAAGATGGCTTGCAAAGGCCTGGCACATCTCCATCACAGCTATTTCCTTTATGGAAATGGGCATAAGAGAAGCTCTTTTTGGCCTTTGAATCTGAAAAAACACCCTCTGGCCCTTTGTTTCTTCATGTATGTTGATGTCGTAGGCAGAACTGATGTCATCGATGATTCGCCTGACCGTGGGCTTGGAGCATTGGAGCATATTGGCAAGCTCGGTCATGGAGCGGGCCCTGCCGGTGAAGAAAAGGTCGGCAAAGACATAGAGAATCTTGTTGCCGTGGGTGGCGTCCGGGTTCATTTTTCTGGGCATTTGAAGCCTCCTTGCTTTTTTTGGCAAACCGTATCGTTTAATGAAACGGTACCATGAGATATTCCCTCTGTACAGCAGTTTTTTTAACCCAAAATAGGGAGGAAGAATCATGGCAAGAAGATACCGCCCGGCAAGCCGAATGACCTGTGTGTTCTCGCCCGACAAGGGCCACACACCTGATGAGAACGAAGCCTTCATTTACAGCAACCTATGTGATTATCTCAAAAACCTCACCGGGCATTTTGTCGCGCCCGACAAGGACTATCTTGAAATGGCCGCAGAATGCCTTGGCACGGAGACCTGGCAGCTTGCAGACCAGTGCAGGGAGCTTTTACCCCCGGATGTGGGCATTGCCTTTAAGGAGGAAATGGCCGATGCCTGCGGAGACCTTGATGAGGTTGCAGATGTGTTTTTCCGCTTTTTTGTGGCCACCAGCGCAAAGGTGCGCCGCACCTTTTTAAAAAGGCTCTACGCTGCTTTGGATAAGCGCAGCAGCAGCCTTGCCAGAGCAGGGGAAAGTCTGTTTGCCAAAAACATTCAGGCCCTTTCAAAGATGCTGGGGCTAACAGAAATTGAGCAAAGGCTGCTGGTTTTTCTG
>JASEHB010000045.1:0-5183 GCA_030018745.1 Desulfatibacillaceae bacterium
AGGATTACTTGAGTGTGGATGTGGCCATTGTGGGGGCAGGGCCTTCGGGCCTTGTTGCAGCAAGGGATCTGGCCCTGGCAGGGAAAAAGGTGGCCCTTTTCGAGCGCAGGCTTGCACCGGGCGGCGGCATCTGGGGCGGCGGAATGCTTTTCAATGAAATCGTTTTCCAAAAGGAGTCGGCGCCAATTCTCGATGAAATGAAGATCTCCCATGCAGATGCAGGGGACGGCTACATAACCGCGGATTCCGTTGAAGTGGCTTCGGCCCTCATCTACCGGGCAAGGCAGGCAGGTGCTGTGATTTTTAACTCCGTTTCCGTGGAGGACATTGTGTGCCGCCACGAGTCCGTGTGCGGAGTTGTGGTGAACTGGACATCTGTGACCCGCCTTGCAATGCATGTGGACCCGCTTGTGATTATGGCAAAGGCTGTCCTTGACGGCACCGGCCATCCCAGCGAAATCATACATCTGGCATCCAAAAAGGCAGGCATGAGCCTGGACACGCCCACGGGCGCTGTGATGGGCGAAAAGCCCATGTGGATGGAAAAGGGCGAGGCCTCCACCGTGGAAAACACAAAGCGCCTTTATCCGGGCCTTTATGCATCGGGCATGGCTGCCAACAACGCAATGGGCGGCTTCCGCATGGGCCCCATCTTTGGCGGAATGCTCCAGTCCGGCAAAAAGGTTGCAAGGCTCATTCTTGATGATCTCAACGCATAAGACGGGTTTTTTTTCAGGCGCAAAAAAGGAAGCCGGAAAATGGACGAAAATCTGTTTCCCCAAGATTTCGGGCTTTATCTTATACTCACAAACCCTGTTGCCGGGTATGAAAAATGCACGGAGCAGGCTGTGCGGCTGGGGGTGCGCCTTGTGCAGCTCCGCATGAAAAAGGCCCCTGTTGATGCTGTGCTGGAAAAGGCCCGGATTCTCAAAGGCATAACAGAAGGCTCAAAGACCCTCTTTATTGTCAACGACTGCGTTGGCACCGCCATGCAGGCAAACGCAGACGGCGTTCACCTGGGCCAGGAGGATATGCCTCTTGACCAGGCCCGTAGGCTGTGGCCGGAAAAGGGCAGGATTTTCGGCCTTTCCACCCACAACAGCTTGCAGGAGGCTCAAGCAAGGCAGGCCTGCCCCCACTACATAGGTGTGGGGCCGGTTTTTGCAACCCCCACCAAGGATGTGCCGGACCCGACTTTGGGCCTTGAGCAGATGGGGCGCATAATTGCCGCATCCCCTCTTGTGTGTGTTGCAATAGGCGGAATAGACCACACAAACCTGGGACAGGTTCTGGCCCACGGCGCAAAAAACTTTGCGGTTGTAAGGGCAGTGAACCAAAGCGCAAATCCGGGGCAGGCCATTGCCAGGCTTATGGATATCCGGCAGGAGCACAGGGCAAAGGCCCTTTGACCGCAGGCTGCAAGCCTTTGCCCTGCCCTGCCTGCTGGAGCGATGGGGGCCTGCCATGCGGCCAAAGCTCCGGGCGTGTTGCATTTTCTGCTGCTGCGTGTTATTGTTGCAGTATAAAAGGGATGCAACAATGCTTACAAATACAGCCTTTGCATTGCGGATATGCCTTGCAGCAAGCCTTCTGCTTTTTCTTGCCTGTAGTTCGCCTGCTGTTTTGCAGGAATCAAAAGGCAATATGGCAGGAGGGCCATGCCAATATCAGGAGATTATTGGCCATGCCCTCATAACTTCTGTGGGGCCTGCCGAACCCCAGGAGTACAACTGCCCCAACCAGGCGCAGAAGGTGCTTTTCTCCTTTTATCCCGATAATGAAGGGGCAGCTGCAAAATATCTTTTTCCCGGCTGGGCTGATGAAGGCAACTCCCTTTCCGTGGCAGGGGGCGCAAACCCGCCAGCAGCCTGGGTTTTGCGCCAGGGCATTGAGCCTGGGGTGAAAATCCCGGCCATCCGGGCCGAAATTGTTTCAGGAACCTGCACGCCTGTTGTTTTTTCCTTTCCGGGCCTGGACATGGAAAGCGCCCTTGAAGAATGTTGGAAGCAAAACAGATAATCGTGCTTTTTTAATTTTATCCTTGCTTTTTTGTTCAAAATAAATATTTTCGGTTCGCCTGCTGCATAGCAATTATTCGCCGGCATTTTAAAAAACGGCAAAAAAGGCTTTTGACCCTTTTAGTGCATTGACAATGCGCTGGTATGCAGCCGCATTGTCAGCTGCCAAACTGCTGTTTGTGTATCAGAGGAAACTTTAAAACCCTTGGATGGCAATCGGGCATAAATCTCCGGTAGGGAGAGCGCCATGCCTGATATGCTTGCCGGAAATGACAATGCACAGACCCCTTGTGGAAAAAGCTGTTCAGATTGTGGCCGAACAGGCTGCAAAAAACCCCATGACCCCGGCCCAGATATCCGTGGCCCTGAAAAAGGTATATCAGGAGCTTGCAAAAAATTATTCCCAAGGCCTGCCCGAAGATTGTGAGTTGGAGACAAATGCAGATGCGGGCGGGCCTTTGGAGGCCGAAAAATCGAAAAGGGTTTTGGTGAGCAGGCCCGCTGCCCCTCCCAAACCCTCCGAGCCGCCCGAAAGCCTTGACAGGAAATTTGAAACCCTCACCTATCTTCGGCGCAACCCGAATCGCTCCATAAAAAAGGATGTAATCATCTGCCTGGAATGCGGCGGCAACTTCCAGCTTTTGGGCAACCATCACCTTAAAACCCACAACCTGGATAAAAAACGCTACCTTGCAAAATGGAGCCTTGCCCCTGAAACAAGCCTTGCGTGCGAGGCCTATTCCGATGCAAGAAGCAGGGCCATTGCCCAGTCGTGGGCCAGGCGCGGCGAGGATGAGCAGGAAGAGAAGGCTCCCATAGACCCCTTTGCCCACGAGCCTGCTCCGGAAAAACCCAAATTCGAGCCGAAAATTATCCGCAGGAAAAAGAGCAGTTCCTGAAAAAAGCTTGAAGCTGCCGCCATATTTCACCTTGACCGCCATCAAACAAATGCTCTAAAGTATTTTGTTTTGTTATGCACTTGCAGGCCGCGCACCAATGCGGCTTTAAAAGATGCTCCCTAAAAGGAGCCGGTTAGCGGAAGAGCCATGATTACCATTACCTTGCCGGACAAAAGCCAGCGCACCTTCGATGCCCCGCCCACGGGCCTGGATGTTGCAAAAAGCATTTCAGAGGGCTTTGCAGCCACCTGCGTGGCCATGAGGGCAGACAGCCGCCTCAAGGACATTTCGGCCTCCATTGATGAGGATTCGGAGGTGGTTTTTTTAACCACCCGCGATGAGGAGGCCCTTGAGATAATGCGCCACAGCGCGGCCCATGTCATGGCCCAGGCTGTGCTCACGCTTTATCCAAAAGCAAAGCTCACCATAGGCCCGGTCATTGAGGGCGGGTTTTATTACGATTTTGATATGCCGCCCATTTCTGAAGACGACTTTGCCCGCATTGAAGATGAAATGCGGCGCATAGTCAGTTTGAAACTGCCCATCACCCGGCAGGAGATGAGTAAAGATAAGGCCCTTGCCATTTATGCAGATGAGCCATACAAGCGCGAGATAATCGAGCAGCTTGATGACGCCACGGTTTCTGTTTACACCCAGGAGGGCTTTTTCGACCTTTGCCGCGGCCCCCATGTGCCCCACACCGGATTTGTAAAGGCCTTCAAGCTCATGAAGGTTTCCGGGGCCTACTGGCGGGGCGATTCCAGCAAGGCCCAGCTCCAGCGCATTTACGGCACAGCTTTTTTCGACAAGAAGGAGCTTAAAAAATATCTGGATTTTCTTGAGGAGGCCAAGAAGCGCGACCACAGAAAATGGGGCCAGCGGCTCGACCTTTTCTCCTTTCACGAGGAAGCGCCGGGTATGCCGTTTTTCCACGCCAACGGCATGGCTTTGTGGAATGCGCTTCTGGATTACTGGCGCCAGGAGCACCGGGCCGCCGGGTATGTTGAGACCAAAACCCCCCTGCTGCTCCAGAAAAGCCTGTGGGTGAAATCCGGCCACTGGGAAAACTACCGGGAGAATATGTACACCTCTGCCATTGACGAGGTGGAATACGCCATAAAGCCAATGAACTGCCCCGGCGGAATGCTGCTCTATGCTTCGGGCCACCATTCCTACAAGGATCTTCCCTTAAGGAGCGCGGAAATAGGCTTTGTTCACCGCCACGAGTTGAGCGGGGTGCTTTCGGGACTTTTCCGGGTTCGGGCCTTTCACCAGGATGACGCCCACATTTTCATGACCCCGGAGCAGATGGAAAGCGAAATTCTGGGGGTTCTCCATCTTGTGGAGCGCATTTACTCAACATTCGGGCTTGGCTTTCATCTGGAACTTTCCACCCGCCCGGAAAAGTCCATAGGCACGGACGCCCAATGGGAGCGGGCCACAAAGGGCCTTACGGACGCCCTGGCCGCCTACGGCCACGACTATAAGATAAATGAGGGGGACGGCGCATTTTACGGCCCCAAAATTGATATACACATAAAAGACGCCATAGGCCGCACATGGCAATGCGCCACCGTGCAGCTTGACATGAGCCTGCCGGAAAGATTCGACCTTTATTACATAGGGCCGGACAACGAAAAGCACAGGCCCATAATGATTCACCGGGTCATTTACGGCTCTGTTGAGAGGTTTTTCGGCATACTTGTGGAGCACTTTGCAGGCCGTTTTCCCCTGTGGATGGCCCCTGTTCAGGCATCCGTGCTTGCAATGAACGATGCAGTTGTGCCCTATGCGGCGCAGGTGCGCGAGCGCCTTGCCCAACAAGGCCTGCGGGCAGAGCTTGACGACCGGGCCGAAAGCATAAACAAAAAGGTGCGGGATGCCCAGCTCAAGGCCGTGCCCCTTATGCTGACCATCGGCGAAAAGGAAAGGGAGAGCAACACCCTGGCCCTGCGCACCCTGGACGGCAAGGTGCGCTACAACATGGCATGGGACAGCTTCATGGACAAGGTGCTTGCCCACATAGCCAAAAGAGGCATTGAGCCGGACCCCTTTGGGGGGGAATAAGGCCTGTTGGGCGGGGATAGACCCATGCCCCAAAAAGTGTTTTGGGGCCAGTCTTCCCTTAAAAAGAATAAAAAAATAGACAAAAAGACACCTTTGTCCTGTTTTACCTTGAAGAACTGACCGAAGAACTTATATTCCAGCGTGCCGTGGACATACCTGTCCATGAAGCCCGAAAGCGCGCCTTTTTCTTCCTCTTTAG
>JASEHB010000045.1:5193-10575 GCA_030018745.1 Desulfatibacillaceae bacterium
GGTCTTTTGTATGTTGTATTAAGGGCGGTGTTTTTTTATCCGGATAGGGGAAAATGCCTTTGGCCGGTCAGGCAGGCATGAGGCAAAAGCCCTGGTCCCATATTGCGGAAAGCGCGGATTGGCCGCGCGCCGTGCTTCTTTTCAGCCGAAGGCCCAATGCCTTTGGCGGATAGGATACAAGCCTTGACAACAGGAGGCGAGTCGGCAGACAAGCGGGTCGGAATAAACAGGAACATCAAAGCAAGGGAAGTGCGCCTCATTGATGCAGTCGGCGGCCAGTTGGGGGTGATGCCCCTGCATCAGGCCCTGGCAATTGCCGAGGCGGCAGGTCTGGATCTGGTTGAAGTTTCGCCTACGGCAAAGCCGCCGGTCTGCAAAATAATGGACTATGGCAAGTTCAAGTACCAGCAGACCAAAAAGCAGCAGGAGGCAAAGAAAAAGACCTCGACAGTTTCCATAAAGGAAATCAAGGTGCGGCCCAAGACCGGGGATCATGATCTCATGACCAAGGTCGGCCACATCAAAAGGTTTCTGGACAACCGCGACAAGGTGAAGGTGACTGTGCTTTTCAGGGGCAGGGAAATAGCCTTTGCCGACAGAGGCCGCACAATGCTGGAAAAGGTCAAGGACGCCACCCAGGAGTTTGCCGTGGTGGAGCAGATGCCCAAGTTCGAAGGCCGGACAATGGTCATGATTCTTGCGCCCAAATAAGTGAGCGCATTCTGCTGGAATGATGCGTTAAAAAGTGAGCAGCCCAATAGGCCGCTTTTTGTCTGTTGGCTTTTTTAGCCCGTCAATTTGGCTTTAATTGGCGGGAATTTGTTTTGCGAAATTCTTTTTCGTTGCAAAGGCCGCAAGGCCCCAAGCAGTGGAGACAAAACCCATGCCGAAAATGAAAACAAACCGGAGCGCAGCCAAGCGCTTCAAGGCAACTGCAAGCGGGCGGGTGATTTTTCACAAGTCCTGCGCAGGCCACATCCTTGCCAAAAAAACCCGGAAGCGCAAAAGACGGCTCCGCAAGACCCACTATGTGGATCCCACCAATATGGCGGGTTTGAGACGACTGTTGCCCTATATGTAAAGAAAGAGCCTGCTCTTTTAAGGAGAATGCACCATGCGTGTAAAACGAGGATTCAAGGCCCGGCACCGCCGTAAAAAGGTGCTCAAACTGGCACGCGGCTTTAGGGGAGGCCACAGCAAGCTTTTCCGCACGGCTGCCGACACCCTGGACAGGGCGCTTGCCTATGCCTATCGGGACCGGCGGGTCCGCAAGCGCGAAATGCGCAGCCTGTGGATTGTGCGCGTCAATGCCGCTGCACGGGACAATGACATTTCCTACAGCAAGCTCATGGGCGGCCTCAAGAAGGCCGGCGTGGTGCTTGACCGCAAGGTGCTGGCGGAACTGGCTGTTGCCGATCCCAAGGCTTTTTCCCAGGTGGCCCGGCTGGCTGCGGCCAGCGCATAATCGTTAAGGCCCAAGGCGGATTGCTCCGATGATTAAACCGGGCCTGCCTTGGGCTTTTTGCTTTTTTAAGGCTCGCAAAACTTGGATATTGAACGGTTAAAAAGCGAAGCCTGCGGGCAGATAAGCGTTGCCAAAGACCTTGACGAGCTTAATCAGGCCTCGGTGAAGTGGCTTGGCCGCAAGGGCGCTTTGAGCGATTTGATGCGCCGCATACCGGAGCTTGAGCCGGACTTGCGGCGGGACGCGGGCCAGAAGCTCAATGCCCTCAAAAAAGAGCTTGAGGCCTTGCTGGAAGAAGTCCGCACGCGCATTTCCGGCAGCGCCCTGGCCCTTGATGAAGGCCTGGACATAAGCCTGCCTGGGCGGCCTGTGCCTGCCGGGTCCATCCACCCCATTAACCAGGTCATGGAAGAGATCTGCGATATCTTTGTGCAGATGGGCTTTGATGTGGTGGAGGGGCCGGAGGTGGAGCTGGACTGGTACAATTTCGAGGCCCTGAACTTTCCGCCGGATCATCCTGCCCGCGACATGCAGGACACCTTTTTTGTGTCTGGCGATGTGGTTCTTCGGACTCACACTTCCAGTCTCCAGATACGCACAATGGAGAGCACGCCCCCGCCGGTTAAGGTCATAGCTCCGGGCAAGGTCTATCGCTGCGATTCGGATGTCACCCACACGCCCATGTTTCATCAGGTGGAGGGCCTGCTTGTGGGGGATGGCATAAGCTTTGCCGATTTAAAAGGCGCCCTCACCCTTTTTGTGCAGAAGATGTACGGCCCCAAAACGCCCATCCGTTTGCGGCCCAGCTTCTTCCCCTTTACCGAGCCTTCGGCGGAGGTGGACATAGGCTGCGTCATCTGCAAGGGCAGCGGCTGCCGCGTTTGCTCCGGCACAGGCTGGCTTGAGGTTTTGGGTTCAGGCATGGTTCATCCCAATGTTTTTAAGAATGTGGGCTACGATTCTTCGCTCATCACAGGTTTTGCATTCGGCCTTGGGGTGGAGCGAATCGCCATGCTCAAATACGGGGTGGATGACCTGCGGCGCTTTTTTGAAAATGACCTGCGCTTTCTTTCCCAGTTTTAACAGCTTTTTCCAAAAGCCGGATTTTTGCCCGGCTGCCAGAGTGTCGTCATGATTGTCAGTTTAAGCTGGCTGCGCCAATTCGTTGATATAACCCTCTCTCCGGCAGAGCTTGCCCATCGCCTTACAATGGCGGGCCTGGAGGTGGAGGGGGTGTGGGAGCGCTATGCCTATCTGGACAGCGTAAAGGCAGCGCGTGTGCTCTCTGTTGCCCCCCATCCGGATGCACAAAACCTTGCCGTCTGCACCCTGGATATGGGTAGCGGCCAGCCCTGCACAGTTGTATGCGGCGCGCCCAATGTGCGCCTTGGGTTGCTTTCCGCCCTTGCCCTGCCCGGAACCGAGCTTCCCGGCGGGCGCACGGTGGCGCAAAGCGCCATAAGGGGTGTGGAATCTTTTGGAATGCTCTGCTCTGCTGCGGAGCTTGGCACAGGCCCGGACAAATCCGGAATTTTAGAGCTTGAAAAAGGCGCGCCCGGCGAAAAAATCGCCTCCCTGCTCAATCTTGCAGATACGGTGTTTGAAATAGGCGTGACCCCCAACCGGCCAGACTGCCTTTCCCTGCTGGGCGTGGCCCGCGAGGCCGCTGCCGTGTGCGGCGCAAAGCTTGCCCGCCCGCAAATAATTCTGCCAAAGGGCGAGGGCGCAATAGAAGAAATCACATCTGTAACCATTGATGCCCCGGAGCACTGCCCCCGCTATGTTGCGCGCGTTATCCGCAATATCACAGTGGGGCCAAGCCCCTTCTGGCTTGTGGACAGGCTCCTTTCCGTCGGGTTGCGGCCCATAAACAACATTGTTGATGTAACAAACTTTGTGATGATGGAAACCGGCCAGCCGCTTCATGCCTTTGATTTTGACCTGCTTGAAGAGGGCCGCATTGTTGTTCGCACAGCTCAAGACGGGGAAAAATTCATCACCCTGGACGGCAAGGAGAAAACCCTCTCCAGCAGCAACCTGATGATATGCGACGGCAAGAAGCCTGTTGCCCTGGCCGGGGTCATGGGCGGCGAAAATTCGGAGATAAACCCAAATACAAAAACCGTGCTCATTGAAAGTGCGTACTTTTCGCCCATGAGCATCAGAAAAACCGCCAAGAATTTGGGCTACCACACAGATGCCTCCCACCGCTTCGAGCGCGGGGTGGACCCGACCGGCTGTTCGGCTGCTGCGGCAAGGGCTGCCCAGCTCATGCTGGAAGTTGCAGGCGGAGTTCTGGTGGAAGGCGAAATTGACGCCAACCCAATTCCCTGGGCGCCAAAAGAGGTCCGCCTTTCCGCCAGCCGGGCAAACGCCATATTGGGAACAGGCCTTTCCTGCGGGCAGATGCGGGCACTGCTTGCTTCAGTTGAGCTTGAGGCAAAAACCCCGGATTCTGACACTCTTGCCGTAACCCCGCCGGGCTTTCGGGTGGATATATCCATCCCCGAAGACCTTGTGGAGGAAATCGCCCGGCTTTTTGGCTACGACAACATTCCGGTAACAGCCCCAATGCTGCCAATGGAGATTCCTCCTCCTCGCCCGGCCATGAGCTTTCGCAAAAAGCTCCGCAACATCATGGTCAATCTTGGCTTTTTCGAGGCTGTAAATTACAGCTTTGTGGCCGCAGACACCCCGGCGCGCCTTGGCCTTTCCGCAGATGACCCCAGGCAGGCAACTCTTGCTGTTGCCAACCCCCTTTCCGAAGACCAGGCGGTCATGCGCACTTCCCTTTTGCCTGGGCTTCTTGCTGCCACAGGCAGGAATGTTAACCTGCAAAACCGCTCTGTGCGCCTGTTTGAACTGGGCAAGGTCTTTTTTGCCAGGGCCAATGCGCCCCTTCCAGAAGAGCGCTTCATGCTTGCAGCAATTTTAAGCGGGGAGCAAAAACCCGTCTCCTGGCACGAAAAGGCAGCCCCCATTGATTTTTACGACATGAAGGGCGCGGTTCAGGCCCTTTTTGAATCCCTTAAAATTAAGGATGTGGCCTTTGCAAGGCCAGCCCCAGGCCAGGCAGACACCCTTCTGCCCGGCCATTGTGCGGCAATGCTCTGCCAAAATAAGCTTCTGGGGATTTTGGGCCAGATCCGGCCAGAGGTCTGCGCCAATTTCGACCTCAAGCAAAAGGCCTTTCTCCTGGAAATGGATGTGGAGGCCCTGCGCTCAATAACCCCTGATGCCGTGGCCTTTGCACCCCCGCCGCGCTTTCCTGCTGTCTTGCGGGATATCACCCTTATTCTCAATAAAAGCGTGCCAGCAGAGGAAATCCTTGAAAAAGTGCGGCAAATGAAGCACCCTTGGGTTGAATCCGTATGGGTTTTTGATGTATATGAAGGAAAGCCCATTGAAAAAGGCAAGAAAAGCCTGTCTTTGCGCATAACCTACAGGGCGGATGACAGAACCCTCACGGATGGGGAGGTCAACGCTCTCCACGACAATATCGGCAAAACGCTCTTGAATGCCTTTGGCGCAAAGCTTCCGTAACGCCTGAGTATTTTTTTTGGCCGCAGCAAAAAAGCACAGGAGGGCAGCCGATGGGGGGGCCGATCCTGGAACTTTCCCCTGACAAGCGATTTTTCAAAATCGGCGAGGCTGCAAAAATCGCCGGCATAAAGCCCTATGTGCTTCGCTTCTGGGAGGGCGAATTCAAGGACATCCGCCCCCACCGCAGCCTTTCGGGCCAACGGGTTTACAGCCGTGAGGATGTTGATCTCATCCTCAAAATAAAAGAGCTTCTCTACGAGCAGAAGTTCACCATCCCCGGAGCCAAAGCTTTTCTTAAAGAGGAAAAACTCCTCAAACAAACCGGCGAGCAGCCCCCCATAAGCCTTGGCCAAATTCGCAGGGAGCTTGAGGCC
>JASEHB010000606.1 GCA_030018745.1 Desulfatibacillaceae bacterium
AAAATGGGATTTATAATTCCATATAAAAAGTTTTTTGCCTCCAAACGCCCGGCAGGGCCTTCCAGCATCCGCCTGGATTCGGTTGCAGGCAGGACAAGCCAGGCAATGAACGGGTTAAAGGCCCTTTCCGAGAGCTTTGTTGTAAAAAACATTACCAGATATAACCGCATTGTTACAACCATAAGGGCCTTGGCTGGCAAGGGGCTTTTCGGGCTTGTGGCCGGCACCCGCAAGTTTGATGTGGTTTTTCGGGGAGTGGGCATTCTGCGCCGGTTTTTTGTCCGTATAGACAAACAAAGCCAGGGGGTGCAAAAGCAGGCCAGGGCTTTTCTGTCCACTGTGGATGCCCAGCGCAGGGTGCTGGATCAGGCACTGGAAACCGAGCGGTGCTACCTTGAAGCCCTTTTGGCGCAAAACAGGGGGGCAAAGGATGATGGCCAGGACCCCCTTGCAGAGAGGGTCCGTCAGGAGGCCCTGGACATAAGGGCGCGCCTGTGTGCGGAGCGCATAAAGATGCTTGAGAGGTTTTCCCTGGAATTTGACAGGGTGCGGCCCGCCATGTTCGCCCTGATGGAGGAGATGGATCGCTTCATGTTTGTGGCCTCCCACAGCGCTGCTGTGTATGATGAGGCCCTGCGGACCCTTGTGATGAAGCGGGATCTTGATATGGCCCTTGCCACAGCGGATTCATTTGTATCGCTGGACAGCCTTGCCCAGTCGGTGACAAACCAGTGGGAGAGCCTGAACGAGGTGCAAAAAAGGCTTATTGAGCACTCAAAAAACTGGGAAAATGAATAACCCTAAAGCCTTTTGACGCCTTCTTGGTTGCAGGTACGGCTTTTTTATAGGACAAGGCTTGGCGTTAAACGCCCTTGGCCTCCTCTTCCAGCCGTTTTTTCTTGGCGCTTTTGCGGCAAAGCTCCCAGATTATGCAAGATGTACGGAATTTGCAGTATCCGCAAGGGTCTGTACATGCCTCGCAGTTGTCAAGGCATTCCTCGCAGTAGCCTGTCTGCATTTTTTCGCAGCGAACCATTGCCTCGCGGTCAGGGTGATAACGGCAATTCATCAAATCTCCAATGCGTCTTCGAATCCTCTGCGGTTATATGCTTTTCAGGCAATTATATTGTAAATTTCAATAGGGCTTTTTTGCGCCTGCGCCCGGTTAAGCGGCCACGCAGTTTCTGCCCTGGGCCTTGGCGGAGTACATTGCTGCATCTGCGCGGGCCAGCAGGGATTCGATTGATTCGCCCGGCTCATAACTGGCAACGCCAATGGAAATGGTTATGGAAAAGGAGTCCGGCAGACCGCCAAAGCGCAGGTTTTCCACCATGCTTCTCATCCTGTGGGCATAGGAGAGGGTTCCGGCCAGGCCGGTCTGGGGAAGTACCACTACAAACTCCTCTCCGCCAAATCGAGCAAGGGTGTCATGGCTGCGCAGAACGGCCCCTATAGCCCTGGCAAGGCCTTCCAGAACAGCATCCCCCTTAATGTGTCCAAAGCGGTCATTCACCTTCTTGAAGTGGTCAATATCTATCATGCATACGGAAAAAACCGGTCCGCCCCGGTTTGCCCTGCCCATCTCCTGGGCCAGGATTTCCAGAAGCTTTCTGCGGTTGTAAACATTGGTTAAGGGGTCCATTACCGCCATGCGCTCGATGGTAACAAATGCCTCGGAAAGCTTTGTGTTTGCTGTTGTGATGTTATGGCGCAGGCGGCTTATGTAGGCGCCTATCACGGAAAACCAGGGAAGAACTGCTGCGAGAACAACAAGTTGGAGAATCTCCTGGCGCAGATCCAGAATGTTTGGGTGGCGCAGATGCAAAGCCAGTATGGAAATTCCGAAGCTTGCAAGGGCAATTGCTGTGAGCAATAAAAACTGGCCTGTTTTGAGCCGGAAAATGCCAAAAACAAAGGTCACCA
>JASEHB010000046.1 GCA_030018745.1 Desulfatibacillaceae bacterium
CGCTGACCATGTTGAACTGAACATGATCCAGCCCCAGATCCGCCCAGGTGCGGATGTATGCCTTCCAGAGCTGATAGCCCTTTTCGCCTGCAAGCTGGGTGGGGGAAAGGCGCTGGTTCAAGAGAAATGCCCTGCCGTCTCCCACATGGTCTATCTTGCCGCAGGACTTCAACACCGCAGTGGGGCCTTTTTTATCCAGGCCGGGGCCGGGCGAGATGCCTCCGTCATAGAGGGCGTCCCCCAAACGGCGGCCATTGGGCAGCGCGCCCACCACATTGGCGTAATGTATGTTGCCGGAGACATTTTCCGGCAGAAGCGGCCAGTTGTTGCCGCTTGGACATTTGAGCTGGTGAGAGAACTTTGCCACCTCGCGCAGCGCCCAGAGCATGATGTTGTCAACAAAGTCATCATCATTGCCCCATTTGGGAGCGTCTTTGACAAATGCCAGGCGCATCTGCTCATAGCCTTCCCAGTTGGCATCCAGGGCATTGCAAAGCTCTTCCATTGTGTAGAGCTTTTCGTCGAACACAAGCTTTTTCACCGCTGCAAGGCTGTCTGCATTCTCCACCCAGGTGAAGCCCGTTATCCAGGCATTGCCCCGCTCAATGGAGGGGTCGCACACATCCTTGCCTGTTTCTATGGAGCGCCGGGATATGGCCGAGAGATAGGGCCTGGGGGTTATTCTGTGGCCGATTATGCGCCCGTGGTTGACTGCGCGCACCAGCAGGCTGAATATGGCCTTCATCTGGGCCACCCAGGCATCTTTAACTTCCTCAAAGCTTGTCATCTTGCGCGGGTCGGCTGTGCGCGCGCCTATCTGGGTGTTGAACTGGCGGTCATAGCCCTGGGTGAAAACATATTCCACAATTTTGGCGCAGTTGGCTGTGGCGCTTGCCATGCGCATTGGCTGGAAGCCGTTTTTTGTGGCCGGGGCCGGACTCATGCAGGCCTGATGCACCCAGGTGCGGGCTTCCTTTAAGGGATGCCCGTGCCAATGCATGGCGTTGTGCACCAATACAGGGTCGTTGCGGATGGATGGGTAGCCAAGCCCGTGACGGATGCACTCAAAAACCTCGCGCATGACATCATCTTTGACTTTGGGATGCCAGCGGAAGGCAAAAGTCGGGTTTGCAACGCGCACAAGGCGGGCTGCGCGCAAAAGGGCAATGGTCATGCCGTTGCAGGCATCGGACCCGTCCTGCTTCACGCCGCCAAGTGTCCACACCCAGGTTCCGTCAATCCCCTGGAGGCCTTCCTTTGTCCAGCGGGGCTTGTACTGGCCAACTTCTGCGGCCCGGATGAGAAATTCCCCCACAAGGTCAAGAGCTTGCTCTTCGGTGAGGGTCTTGTCCTGGTTAACATCCTTTTCATAGTAGGGGCCGTGGTAGTAGTCGGGCCTCAAGGGCCATGCGCCTTCAACAGCCTCGGTGCGCGAAAAGAGCTGGATGAAAAGGTCATACTGGAGAGATTCCTGCAAGTTTCTTGGTGCGTGTGCCGGAACCTGCTCGCAGGTCTGGGCTATGCGGATAAGCTCTTCCTTGCGCTTGGGGTCGGATTCGTAATGCTCGGCCAGGGTGCGGGCAAGCCTTGCATAGCGCTGGGCATGGCGCAGAGTGGCCTCAAGGATTATTTTCATTCCCTCCCAGTTGTTGACCTTGTCGTAGAGAGCGTCCAGGTCCGGCGTGGGTGTTTGGGAGTGAATTTTTTCGTCATAGGCATCAATATTTTCGTTAATCATCTTCAGGCAGTCGGCAAAGCCGGTTCTGCCGTTGAAAAGGAACTCGAAATCCTTGCCCGAATATCCGCCCCTGGTGGAGGCGATTCCCCATCCCACCGCGCCGGTGAAGATCTTCATCATGTCTTCCAGGTCATTGTGGGGCATAAGCCGGGACTGATCCGTGCGGCCTGCCCAGAAATCGCATATCTGGCCCACAATTTTGGTGTTCTCCTCCACAGGGTCGGGAATTGCCGTGGAATCGTTGTAGATCTCCTCATTGAGCATCTCGCCCATGGTGGGGTCCCAGCCCAGGGTGTTGGGGGTGGAGCCGACATAACCCACAAGCTGGGCGTGATCCGTGATGAAAATGGTCTTGTTGTCCAGGTAATGGGCAAGCCGCCTTGCAATGCGTATGGCTTCAGGTTCAGGGAACTTCATGGACTCCTTTTCCGCTTCCATGGAAAGCCGCCCCATTTCCACATCCACCTTCACACCGGGGTTGTAGAGGCCGCCCACAGCCCCCTTTTTCCAGATGGCCTTGCGAAGGTAGTCCAGCCGCTTGCTGCGCTTGCGCTCTGCGACCCACCACCACTGCTGGCCCTGCTCAAGTTGTTCAATGCTTGTGCTTCTGGCTGTTTGTGAATCCATGCCGCCACCTCCTTAATTTACGCCCTTGTTTGGCGGAATCCAATCCTTTGCCGTGGATTGCGCCCGCCCCCCCTGAAAATTTATGCAACAAGCCGCCACACTTAAAATTTCATGAGTCGGAAAATTCCGCTGAATCAGCAGGAATATCATCCTCCGCGTTTACGGGCCGGACCTTGTAATAGGCCTGACGAGGGTCCACCACTCTTTCCACATAGTCGCCGCGTTGGGGATTTTCCTGATAAGGAAAAAAATTTTCAGATTCCTTGTACTTCATGGCCTTCCTCCTGTCTGGGGTTTAAAACGGATGAATTAAAATAATGACACATCATTCCGTTTCTCTGTTCAACCAAAGCTCTATTTTTTAAGCCTTAAAAAACCTTCTTCAACAAGCTGACAGACAGCTTGAAAAGCAACCCCAGACTGGAAGAGGAAGAGAGAATGCCGGAAGTTCAGATGCAACAGGAGCGCTTCACTCCTTGAGGTAAGCATGACAAGCCTGTCCTGCCCCGGTTTTGCCGGAAACCGGGGCAACCCCTATGCACCGCCTTCATGCTCCAGGGTGTTGTGCGCGGCAGCCCGGACGCCGGTTAAAACTTCCGGCGTCCGGTAATATTCTACCGCAATCTTTCTTCATGCCGCAACCCGGAGCGCAATTTTTTGTGGCATGTAAGGCTGGTATTTCCTTAACTGGCAGCATCCTCTGCCAGGCCTTCAATACCGGCAGACTTGCCCCAGGGGGCCTCGCCGGGGCCTACCTTCTGGGTGGCTTCGCCTGCAAGCTCGTCTGTGGCAAGCCACGCCTGGCACTGGGGGCACTGGCGCAGGCTTATGGATGCGTCAATCCTGGCGTTGTACAGGTACCTAAACTTCTCAACCGGGGCTTCAAAACTGCATTCCGTGCACTTCATGGGCTTTTGCCTCCTTTGTTTTGGCGCAGGCCTGATTGCCTTTTTCGCCTGGTTTTAATTAAACCGCATCAGGACCTGCAAAAAGCGGAGCCTGTTTATTTTCTGTGCGCAGGGAGGGCCTTTCCTTAAATTCCCCCTTCGGTGAAGAAGCTCTCTTTGGAAAAAGCCAAAGGTTTCCTTTGTTAAAAATCCCCCTTTTAACAGCAGAAAAAGCCTCTCCCTGCACACTTTTGCTCCTTAAATGCCCTGAACGGTTCTCTGGATGATATTGTCCTGGGTCTTTCTTGATATGTCCACAAAATGCGCGGAATAACCGGCCACGCGCACGATGACCTCCTGGTACTTTTCCGGATCCTTCTGGGCTGCCCGGAGTGTTTCATCGCTCACCATGTTGAACTGCACATGGTCCAGCCCCAGATCCGCCCAGGTACGGATGTATGCCTTCCACAACTGATAGCCCTTTTCGCCCGCAAGCTGGCTGGGGGAAAGGCGCTGGTTTAACAGAAACGCCCTGCCGTCTCCCACATGGTCTATCTTGCCGCAGGACTTTAAAACCGCAGACGGGCCTTTTTTGTCCAGGCCGGGTCCAGGCGAGATGCCTCCGTCATAGAGGGCATCCCCCAAACGGCGGCCGTTTGGCAGGGCGCCCACAATGGATGAGTAATGGATGTTGCCGGAGACATTTTCCGGCAGAAGCGGCCAGGAGTTGCCGCTGGGGCATTTTATTTCCCTGCTGTGCTTGGCGACCTCCTGAAGGCAGCGAACCATTATTCCGTCCACAAAGTCATCATCATTGCCCCACTTGGGAGCATCATTTACAAAGTCGCGGCGCATCTGCTCATAGCCGTTCCAGTTGTTTTCCAGGGCATTGAGCAGGTCATCCATTGTGTAGCGCTTTTCGTCAAACACAAGCTTCTTTACCGCAGCCAGGCTGTCGGCGTTTTCCACCCAGGTGAAGCCCGTTACCCAGCAGTTGCCCCTATCACCCACAGGGCTTACCACATCCAGGCCCGATTCCACGGCCCGCTCGGAAATGGCCGAGAGGAAGGGCCGCCCGTAGAACTCCGGGTCCTTGTAACGGCCAAGGTTGACCGTGCGCACCAGGGTGTTGATGAGCCACTTCATCTGGGTTGTCCAGGCGGCAAAAAGCTCGTCAAAGGTCTTGAACTTGCGTGCGTCTCCTGTCTTTGGCCCCATCTGCATCTGCACCACATGGTCGTAGCCGTTGTGCAGGGCATATTCCACCATTTTGGCGCAGTTGGCTGTGGCGCTTGCCATGCGCATGGGCTGAACCCCGTGCTTTGTTGTGGGGCAGGGGCTCATGCAGGCCTGATGCACCCAGGTGCGGGCTTCCTCAAGCGGGTGTCCGTGCCAGTGCATGGCGTTCTGGATTAAAAGAGGATCGTTGCGGATTGAAGGATAACCAAGTCCGTGGCGGATGCACTCAAAAACCTCGCGCATGACTTCATCTCTGACCTTGGGATGCCAGCGGAAGCCGAAGGTGGGGTTTGCCACCCGCACCAGCCGGGCTGCCTGGAGGAATGCCAGGGTAAGATCGTTGCATGCGTCCGAGCCGTCCTTGTTCACGCCGCCCAGGGTCCACACCCAGGTGCCGGTGATGCCCTGGAGACCCTCGCGCGCCCAGCGGGGGCCAAAGCCGCCCACCTCGTAGGCCCTGATCATGAACTCGCCTACCAGATCAAGGGCCTCTTCGCGGGTTATGTTCTTTTCCTTTATGACATCCTTTTCGTACATGGGCCAGTGGTAGTAATCGGGCCGGGCCGGCCATGCGCCCTCGTGGGCCTCAAGGCGGGCAAGAATCTGCACGAAATGGTCGTACTGCAAAGACTCCTGAAAGGTTGAAGGAGCTTTTGCCGGTACATTCTCGCAGGTCTGGGCCAGGCGCAGCAGCTCTTCCTTGCGCTTGGGGTCTGTCTCGTAATGCTCGGCCAGAATGCGGGCCAGCCGCGCATAGCGCCTTGCATAGGCTATGGCCGCATTAAGCATTATTTTCATGGCGTCCCAGTTCTGAATCCTGTCGTAAACAGGCAGGATTTCAGGGCCGGGATTGCCCATGGTGAGATCCTCGGCCTTTTCGATGCTCTGGTCAATAAGGTCAAGGATGTCTTCAAAACCATGCCTTTGGGCGAACATGAACTCATAGTCCTTGCCAGAATAGCCATAAGCTGAAGTTGGCGCACCCCAGCCGATGGCTCCGGAAAGAAACTTCACCGCATCTTCCGGGTCCAGAACGCGGGCAAGCTTGTCAACAGCCGTGTTGCCCGCCCAGTAGGCGTTGAGGTCCGCCACCCTTTTAAGGGAGGCCTGCTCCGGCTCTGGCATGACGCCAGGCTCGTTGTAAAGCTCCTCGTTTACCATTGTTGCCCCGTCCACGCGCCAGGCCAGAGTGTGGGGCAGGGTTCCCATGTACCCCACCAACTGGGCGTGATCGGTGATGAATATGGGCATGTTCTCAAGAACATGGGCCATTGACTTGGCCCTGCGGAGCATGGGCGGATCGTAGCGCCAGAAATTCCACATGTTGGTAAAAAGCTGCGGGATTTCCAGATCCACCTTGATTCCAGGTGCGTAGTTGCCGCCAAGCGCACCCTTTTTCCAGACCGCCTTGCGCAGATAGTCCAGGCGCTTGGAGCGCTTTTTCTCGGCTATCCACCACCATTCCTGTTTCTGCTCCAACTCTTGCGTGCTTGTGTCTTTTGCTGGTTGCGCTGCCATTTTTTATTCTCCTTGAAAGAATGTCCTGCCTGGTTTCCCCCCTGGCGAACAATCCGGTTTTTAGATGTTTCCCCCTGCTTTGCCTGCCTTTTGCTTCTGGTGCTTCCCCCTTTGAGTCATTTTTTTGCCTGTTATTGCTCTACTTGCCTGCAAATTCCGCTGCGTCTGCCGGAATTTCATCGTCTGCGTTCACGGGCTTTACCTTGTAATAGGCCTGGCGCGGGTCCACCACGCGCTCTACGAAGTCTCCCCTCTGGGGATTGTCTGAATGAGGGAAAAAGTTTTTTGACTCTTTGTACTTCATGGCGAAAAACCTCCTTTCCTGTTGTGCGGGCCGGGATTTTAAGGCCCCTGTTGCCCGCAGTTTCGGGTTTTGCCTGCTTATTTAGAATGCTGCTACTTGAACTTGTTTTCCATTTGCCTTTGCACGCGGCGGTAGTTGGGGTCGGCTACCTCGCTTCCGTCCGTGTCAATAAAATCCATTCGTTCAAAATGTGTGCAGGATGCGGCATTGGTTGTAAAATAGGCGGGGTAGCCCACCTCTCCTTCCAGCACATAGACAACAGGGCTTGCGCTTATGTCCGAGCCTATTTTCAATACCCGGCAAAGCCCCCGGCCATCGCTGGCATAGGCGTTTTCCGCAAAGTTCTTGCACAGGCCGCATGCAATGTCGGGCACTGTCTCGCGCTCCTCCACAGTGCGAGCCTTTAAGGATGGGTCATAA
The DNA here is from genome assembly GCA_030018745.1 of Desulfatibacillaceae bacterium. Lineage (GTDB taxonomy): Bacteria > Desulfobacterota > Desulfobacteria > Desulfobacterales > Desulfatibacillaceae > JAGVAW01. The sequence continues at coordinate 6,734 of JASEHB010000046.1, forward strand.
ATGCCGGACTGAACCTGTTTCCACTGATCTCTGCGTCCCATGAGCTTTTCCTTTCAGTTAAACGGCTCCTGCCAAAGCCGTCTGCCAAACCGTTATTCCCTGTTCTTCCAGGGGCCATATCTTCACGGCGCAAGGCAAATCCCAAAGCCTTATCCGCCTATTGTCACCTCTTCCACAAAATCCAGAAGCAGATCTATGACCTCCTCAAGCTGGGAGTCATCGTAGCCCTCGCCAGCCGGGAAATCGTAATCCATGCCAAAGGCCTTGTACTTGCCGCCTGCCCAGGGGTGATAGGGCAGAAGATCCAGGCCTGTCACAACGCTGCCCAAGGATGCCGCAAACTCTCCGGTGGCCTTGAAGTTGGCCTGGTTGTCGTTGACGCCCATTATGATTGGAACCCGTAGGCGGATGGGTACGCCTGCTTGGGCTATTTTTTTTGCGTTGGACAAAATCAGGTCATTCTCCCGGCCCGTGTAGCCCTTGTGAGCTGCGGAATCCATCACCTTCAAATCCAGAAGAACCATGTCCGTGTAAGGCAGAACCCGCTCGTAATTGGCCCATGCCGCATGGCCGCAGGTATCCAGCACCGTGTGGATGCGGTTGGTCTGGTCAGGGTCTGATTTTGCCAGCATGAAAAGGGCAAGCACAAAGTCGGGCTGGGCCATTGGCTCGCCGCCGGAAACTGTAAGACCGCCGCCGGAATTTCGGTAAAAGGCCTTGTCCGACTCCACTTCTTCCATCACGGCTGCTGCGCTCATTATGCGGCCCCAGCGCACAAGGCCGTCATGTTCGCAGGCCCCGGCGCACTGCATACAGTCTGTGCAAAGGGCGCGGTCTATGCGCGGGCCAAGGCCTTCAACAAGGCTCAATGCCCCTGTGGGGCAGGCCAGAAGGCAGTCTCCGCAGAAGGTGCAGTTGGTCACATAGGGGATTATTTCAGGATAACGGCGCTTCCCTTCCGGGTTGTGGCACCACTTGCAGTCCAGAAGGCAGCCCTTGAGAAAGACCGTGGTTCTGAAACCGGGGCCGTCATTGACGCACATCCGCTGGATGTCGTTTATAACCCCCAAGGCTTTTTCCGGTTCAAATTCCATTAATTACCCCACACTTTGTTTGTTGGCCTTAAGCTGATTTGGCATCCTCAAAGCCAGACCCGCCCACAGAGGCGAACAGGCCCTTGGCCTTGTAAAAATCCAGGGGGATTTCCAGCATTCCAGGGTCCATTGCCTCCACCTCCGCCAGCGCCCACTCTCTGCCAAGCCAGGCATATTTGTCCTGGCACCAGTTGTGAAAGGGCAACAGATCGATTCTGGCCACCTTTTTGGGCAGGGAGGCCAGAAAATCTGCGGCCTCCTTGTGGTACTGCAGGGAGTCGTTGAAGCCCGGAATCACCGGAATGCGAATCCAGACCTCCTTGCCTGCTTCCAGAAGCTTTTTGAGGTTTGCGATGATCACAGCGTTGTCCACGCCGGTCATTTCCTTGTGCTTTGCGGAATCCAGGTGCTTCAGGTCGTAAAGGATTATGTCTGCATAATCGGCAAGGGCTTTCAATGTCTCCCATTCGCAGAAGCCGTTTGTGTCCAGGCACACATGAAGGCCTCTTTCCTTGGCGGCTTTAAGGAGCTTGCCTGCAAATTCCGGGTGGCTTGTAGGCTCGCCGCCGCCCAGCGTCATGCCTCCGCCGGAGTTGTCGTAAAAGGGCCTGTCCTGCTCAACTTCATCAAGAATCTGCTCCACGGTCATTGGCTTGCCGGTCACTTCCAGAGCATCGTATATGCAGGCCTTCACGCATTTCATGCAGAGGGTGCATTTTTGCCGGTTAACCTTCTGGTAGGCTGTTTCGGCAAACTGGGTGAGCGCCGGGTCAACGGGCGGCTCTATGGCGTCTTCCGGGCAGGCTTCAAGGCAGGCCCCGCATTGAACGCAGAGCCGCCTTTTCCAGTAAAGCTCCGGATATTTGGCAATGGTCTCCGGGTTATGGCACCAGGCGCAGCGCAGGGGGCAGCCCTTCAAAAAAACATTTGTCCGAAAGCCCGGCCCGTCATTTACTGCAAATTTCTGAATGTCGGTAACAAGGCAGGTGTCACTCATCAGCAGCCCCCTTTGCCTTTTGCTCTGATTTTCTTCCCGGTCGGTTGGCCCTTGTAAAGGTTTTGCCCCGCAGGTTTGATGTGCCCCACACCTTGCCTGTGGCGTATTCGTCATCGGATTCATCGCAGAACACGGCAACATGGCAGGCCGGGCACTGGCGATAAGCGCAGGCTCCAGCCGAATCGGCCATGTTGAGGTGCCGGAATTCAACCTTGGGTGCAACCAGCCCGCATGAATGGCATTTCAAATCCATTGGCTTTTGCCTCACAGTTTTGCGGCAAGATCTGCCATATTGCCTGCTGTTTCCAGGGCCTTTATGCGACCGGCCAGATCCCTTGCCTTTTCCAGACCGATGACCGCCCCGGCCAGATCCAGAAACTTGGCTTCAACCCTCTCCTGTTTAAGCTCAAGGGGAGGATTCTGCTGGAGAATATCCGAAAACTCGGTAACGGTTTTGCCGTCCTTTGTGGTCACCTCCACAAAGGCTTCCAGGGCTGTTTTATCTGCCCCCTTGACCATTTTCACCCTGGCCATGAGCGAGCGCACAGCAGGATTGTTCACCTTTTCATCCGTGAAGGCCGCCATGCCGGTCACCTCATTTAAAAGGGCATTGGCAACGCAGTAGGGAACCGAGAATTTACCTTCAGTACCGGTTTTGGGGGTAAGGTTGCTGGCTGCCTGAAAGGTGACCTCCGAGCAGTAAACCGTGATGGAGTCAATATCCTCAATTTTAATGGAGTGCTTTGCCACAGCAGCCCTTGCAGCCTCTAAAGGCGAGTGGGTTGCATGGCATGAGGCGTGGTATTTCTGGGAAAGATTGACCACATCCCAGCCAAGGCCCAGAAAGGAGAGAATGTCCTCGTTGACCTTGCCTTTCAATGCCTCAAAAAATCCCTGGGGGCCTTCAAGAACATCTGTGGCTGCGGTGAAGCCGTCTTCAGCCAGAAGAGCGGAAAGCAGACCCGCAGAAGATGCACGGCCAGCATGAAAAGGCTTTACCATTGTGCCGAAATTGCGCTTCAGGCCGCATGACTGGGTTGCGGCAATGCCCAAAGCAAAAAGGGCGCGCTCCTCATCCAAACCAATGAGCCGGGAGCAGCCCGCAGCAGATGCAATGTGCCCCAGTGTGGAGGTGCCGTGCCAGCCGCCCAGGTAGTGATCCAGCCCTGCGCAGGCCCCAACCGTGCCGCCCACCTGCAGGCCTATTATGTAAGCCGTGAGAAAATCTTTTCCGGATAAACCCCGGCTCTCGGCAAGGGCCAGCAGGCTTGGGAAAAGGGTGACGGAAGGATGCCCCAGAAAGCTTACCAGGGTGTCGTCATAATCCAGGGCATGGCCTGCCGAGCCGTTGATGAGCGCTGCCTGCTCAAGGCTTCTTTTCTGGGAAAGGCCTATAAGGGTGGCATCCTGCCTGCCGCCCATCTTTTCTGCGTATTTTACCAGCTTGCCCACCAAAGGGTCGTCCTTGCCGCCGTAGGTCACGGCAAGAAAATCCATGAAAGCCACCTTGGCGTGCTCGTAAATATCGGCAGGAATAGCCTTGGCATCAGTCTGGGAAAGAAACTGGGCCAGCCTTCTTGTCATGCCGGGTTTTTGGGCTGTCTGCTCGCTCATGGTTTAAGAATTCTCCGGGCTGTTTATGGTTTTTGCTGCCCTGGCCGCCTGCTTGTTTAGGGTCTCCCTGGAAAGGTCGGGCAGCAGGGCATCCACCAGAGAGTAAGGGTCGGCCTTTTTTT
>JASEHB010000607.1 GCA_030018745.1 Desulfatibacillaceae bacterium
TGCCGCTTCTTCTTTTGTCTGCCACCATAGGCAATGCAAAGGATGTTGCCGCCTGGATGGAGGGCATAAGAGGCCGCCCCTGCAAGGTTGTGGCCCAAAAAAAACGCCCGGTGGGTCTTGTGCCGCTATTTCTTGAGCCAGACGGCAGGCTTTCGCCCCTGGTCACACTAAAGTCCGGCAAGGTTGGCAGCGGGCCGGATAAAAGCCTTGTTTCATTTTTAAAAAAGCAAAAAGCCCAAGGCAGGGGCAGGGGCGAGCGGCCACCCGGCCTTGGGCAGATATTGACGGTGTTGAAAAAGTTCAACCTCCTGCCTGCCCTGTTTTTTTTAAAAAGCCGCAGGGACTGCGATATCGCAGTGGAGCTTTGCCCAAGGGTGCTTCTTGAAGACCCTGCCCGCCAGGAGAAGGTCATAAAAGCCCTGGATGACCTCACCGCGCCCTTTCCCTACCTGGCCGGGCACCGCCAGAGGAAGGCCATCTGCCAGAGCGCTGTTGCGGCCCATCATTCCGGGCATCTGCCAGCCTGGAAGCTCACGGTTGAAATCCTCATGAGCCGGGGGCTGCTTGACGCCGTGTTCGCCACTTCAACTGTGGCGGCAGGGGTCAACTTTCCTGCCCGCACTGTGGTGCTTGTCAATTCGGACCAGTTCAATGGCGTGGATTTTTCGCCCCTTTCGCCCACCCAGTTTCACCAGATGACAGGCCGCGCCGGCCGCCGGGGTATGGATTTTATCGGTTTTGCCCTGGCGGTTCCCGGCCCTTTCATGGATTTGAAGCACTTGGCAAACCTTTTTGATGCGCCGCCGGATTCCATCAAGTCGCAAATCCGCATAGACTTCTCCCTTGTGCTTAACCTTCTGCTCTCCCACGAACCTGCGGATATAAAGCCTCTTCTGGAAAAATCCCTTGCCTCCTTTTTGCAGAAAAAGACCCGGACAAAGAGAAGGAGGGGTTCCGGCGCAGAATCCCTGTGGCCGGAATTTGAAAGGCACATGCGTTTTCTTAGAGCGCTGGATTTTGTAAATTACGATGACAGGCTCACAGATGACGGCATTTGGGCAGCAGCCCTGCGCCTTGACCAGCCACTTTTAATTGCCCAGGGCCTGCGGCTTGGTGTCTTGCCCCAAGATGACCCGGCTCTGCTTGCAGCCCTGGTGGCTGTTTTTGTGCAGGACAAGGAAAAAGACCTGGAAATTGCCCAAAGCAATGTGCCTAAAAAGCTTTTGAGCGCTTATAAAAAAATGGAAAGGACCCTGCGCCCCCTTGTCAATGTTTTAACTGACGCCAAATTTTATGTGCGGCCCCTTGCAATGTGGCCTGCTGCAACAATTTGGGCCTGGGCCACGCAAAAAAGCTGGCAGGATACCCTTTTTGTGGCGGGCATGGCCGAAGGGGACCTTGCCATGCTCATTGTGCGGACAGCAGACAACCTGCGCCAGCTCCGAAACTTGAAGCCCTGGTTTCCGGAGGTGGCTGCCTGCGCTGAAAAGGCTGTGGGCATCCTCATACGGGGGCCGCTGCTGGCCGGGGAGGCAATTCTTGAGGCAGGCCTTGGCGGGGAGCAGGATGCCTGAATTTTACATCGTTGATTTTCTTTTGCTGGAATGTTTTACTACCTGCCAACAGGTAAAGCTAGTTTATTTGTTTCAAGCAACTCCCGCTGAATTTTGCCTTTGGAGATTGGCGCATTTTGCACCATGATACCCGCGGAGCAACCGAAAAATGATTGTGGTTAAAAATACTGTCGCTCAGCCCGATAAACTTTACAATGACGGCGAATCCTCTCTGGAGGTTTCGTGCACGGTTTTTTCAGGCAATGACTTTGCTTCCATTAAAAGGGTGTGGGCGGATCTCACCCACACGGCTCTTAACGAGGAAAAAAATCTGGCCCCGGACGAGCACAATATTCTTTCGCCCTCGG
>JASEHB010000608.1 GCA_030018745.1 Desulfatibacillaceae bacterium
GCAAGAAGCACAACAAGACCAGCCAACAGGTTGTTGGCACTTGCGCCCTCTGCACTAACAGCCCCCACAAAGCAGGTGGATGAATCCGATGTTCCCATGTCCTTGTTAACAGCCTGACGCAGCGGGGCAAGATCCGCGCCCGCACGGGCAAAATATGGCTTGCCGTTGACATCTGTTATGCCAAGGAAAAGCCTTATGCCGTCAAACACAAGGCCCCGTATTCCATACTGGACAAGCTGCACAACAGGGGCATGCACAACAGGGGCAGCCGTGTCTGCTGCAAGGTGATAAACGGTGCCGCCATCGCCGGAAGCCGCATAGATGGAGAAAAAGCGGCCATGAACCGCAGCAGAAAGGCCGTCGGGGAAGGTGAAGTAATCGGCAAGCTCAATGTTGCCTGTGGAGGTGTCCACAATGTGGAAAAAGCCGTTGCCGCCAAAAACGGACTCGCCGTAAAGAAGGCGGCTTGGCCCCATGAAGATGATGGGGGCAACCGCTCCTGCATTTGGTGCTGCAAAATCGCTCACCTTTGTGACGCCTGAAAAATCGTTGGCAACGCTGTAAAGGTAGAGCCGCCCTGTCCAGAAATCGCCGGAGGCAAACCACAGGCGGTCTTCGCCTGCTGCTGCCCAGGGATTTATCGCAAAGGAGAAAATGCTTCCGTCCGCGCCTGTGTCCAGCTCGTCAATATTTGCTATGGGCCACTGGCTTGCAAGATTTGCGCGGTAGATTTTCTGGGCCGGGAAGTCGTTGTCGTGGAAATAAAGATAGTTGCCTGAAACCAGAAAACCCGAAACCGCGGCCCACTGCCCGGCAAGGGCGTCTGCATTGAGCACCAGGGTGGAAGCCCCTGTGCGGATGTTGTAGGCATAGACATTGCGGTCATCGGCCGCATAGATGAGCCGCTCATTGTAATAGCCTATGGATGCGTTCCAGTCCTCCGGAGCAGGGGCAGCATCGGGCAGGTTCACCTCTGCCACAAGCTGGCTGCCGCCATCCAGGGCAAGGAAAGTCACTGCTCCGCCTGCCACAAAGTCCAGGCCGTCCATATTGGCCACAAAAAGCTCATCCCCATCAAAGGCAAGGCCCCATGCGCCTTCACCGGGCAGGGTCTGGATGAAAATTTTGCGGTTTTCCTCTATGCGGTAGAGACGGTTGCCATCTCCGCTAACAGCATAAATTGCATTGCCATAGCCGTTTATTGCTGCGGCAAGGCCGCCTTCAAAGGTCATGAAGTTTTGAATGGTGACTGCGCCCGTGGCTGTGTTCACAAGGTGAAAATAGCCGTTGGCCCCAAAAAACGCCTCTCCCACAAGGGCAACCTGTGGGGCCTGAAAAACAACCGGGCCGATGCCTCCGCCATTGGGCGCGGCAAAGGCAGCCTTTTGGGTTGCCGCGTCAAAGGCCTTGCTCACCTCATAAAGGTAGAGCATACCTGTGGCAAAATCTCCGCTTGTAAACCAAATCGTGCCTGTAAAGGGGTTTTGGGCAATGGAAAAAATTGATCCCAGAGCACCTGTATCCAGAGATTCCACATTGCCAATGGCCTTGGGCCATGCGCCTGAAAGGTCGAGCCGGTAAATGCGGGCCGGGTTGATACCATTGTCGTGGAAATAAAGATGATCCCCCCTTACAACAGCAAAGCCGTAGGGTGCACTCCAGGCAGAGGAAAGTGAGCTTGTGTCGCACACAAGGGTGCTTGTGCCGTCTCCAATATTCATGGAATAGATTTTGCCGTCTCTTCCTGAATAAATAATTCCACCATTGTAGTGGGCAATGGAGCTGTGCCAGAGAAGCACGGGCGGATTTGGATCGTCCAGATTCCGCAATGCATAGGGTGTTTCCAGCGTGGCCAGTGCAAAGGCTGCTCCAGGCAACAGGGCTGCTGCCAGCAAAATGGCTGCTGCAAGTTTTACA
>JASEHB010000609.1 GCA_030018745.1 Desulfatibacillaceae bacterium
CGGAAAACGGGCAGCAAAGGCGTTAAGGCAAAAAGGAAAACGGCATTTTTGTTGGGCTACGCTGCGCTAGCCCAACCTACGCCAGGCGAACAGGGCGGGTCCAGGTGGCGCGTATGCAAGGCGCACGAGTTTTGAAGCGCGGGAGTGTACAGTTGGTACGAGACCGAAATTCCGATGCGCAGCGCAACACAGCCAGCGTTTTCCTGGGACCGCCTCCCTATCCCTAACTTCTTCTATGGGTCAGCCCCGCATTGATAAGCGCATTGACCAGTGTTGCCAGCGGAATGGCAAAAAACAGACCCCATATTCCCCACAGGCCGCCAAAAACAAGCACGGCCGTTATTATGGCCACGGGGTGCAGGTTCACAACGCCTGAAAGCAGCAGGGGAACAAGCACATTGCCATCCAGAAACTGAATAATGGCGTATGCCACCATTATCCAGAAAAAGTGCGGATCAAGCCCCCACTGGTAATAGGCCACAAGGGCCACAGGCAAGGTGGCCACGGCCGCGCCTATGTAAGGCACAATCACCGAAAGCCCCACCATGACAGCCAGAAGAAGGGCGAACCTCAACCCAAAGAGCATGAAGGTGAAATAGGCCACGCTCGCCACAATGAATATTTCCCACACCTTGCCGCGCACATAGTTGGCAACCTGCCGGTTCACCTCGTGCCACACAACGGCGGCCAGGCCCGTTTCCGCGGGCAGGAACTGGGCCATCCAGCCCAAAATCCGCGCCTTGTCGCGCAAAAAGAAAAAGACGAGCAGCGGCACCAGGACAAGGTAAACCAGAAGCGTAACAAGGCTTCTGACCGATGCAATGGAATAGGAGAGCACCTTCTGGCCAAGAAGGGTCATCTCTGTTGTGATGACGCCAAGAAGGCTTCTTATCTGGGCTTCGGAAACAATATCGGGGTATCTTTCCGGCAGGGCAAGAAGCTGTTTCTGGCCTTTTCCCACCATTTTGGGCAGGTCCTGAATAAGCTGGCCCACCTGGGCGGAAAGGGCAGGCACAAAGATGACAAGCACCGCAAGCACAATGGCCACAAAGGCAATGAAAACAATCATCACCCGCAGGGTTCGGGGGATTTTTAAAAAGGCCATGCGGTCCACCACGCCGTCAAGCAGGTAGGCTATGATTATGGCAATGGCAACAGGCGTGAGCATGTGGCCCAGCCACAGTATGAGAAAAAGCCCGCCCACAAGGATAAGCCCCAGGATTATGACCTGGGGGTCTGCCAGGTAGCGGCGCACCCACTTGCGGAACATGTGGGCCGTGTCCCTGCTTGGGGTCACGGTGTGGATGACGGCCATTTCAGGGGCCTGATCTTTTTCTGCTTCGGTCATGGTAATAAGCCTAAACCTGGAAAGAAATCCGCGATCCTGCCAATTCCCAATGATGCCCTTATCAAAATTTTTGTCAAGAATATCAAGCGAAACCGCATCCAAACAAAAATAGCACGGGCAGGGGGGCGGTGCAAGGGGCTTTGCCGGAATGGGGTTGAAAGAAGGAAGGCATCAATGGTAGGCTTTTTAAACTGTTGGCCGGGCTTGACTCTTTTAAGGCCTTTCCCATGCAATGCACTGAAAAATATTTTCGGATTGACCCGGCCCAAATAGCCTTTGTGCGCTTTGTGCTGGAAGCCTGTGACGGGCTTGCCTTCTTCCGCACGGTGGATGCGGCCACAGGCCTTGTGTGCGCTGCGACCCCGCCGGGCAGGGAGGCCGAGCTTGACAGCGTGCTGGAAGGTCTGGCAGGCGATATGTTTATGGATTTTGCCCCTGGGTTGTAGGGGGGCGGCCCCAGGCCAGCAGAGGGGCGGCCCCAGGAAAACGATGGCGGCGTTACGCGGGGCATCGCCGGGTCTCGATGTACTATGAGTACACCTTCGTCCCG
>JASEHB010000610.1 GCA_030018745.1 Desulfatibacillaceae bacterium
GAAACATTGAAGCAAAGACAGGCCTTTTCATAGGCGGCACCGAGGCAGGCATTGCCATAGGCGGTGTTGACAAGGTTGTTGTGCGCAATGCCCTTACCAAGCAGCCCTATATCCCCGGCTCATCCCTTAAGGGAAAAATGCGCAGCCTCCTTGAGAGGGCCACGAGGCTTGATATAAAGAAATTATCCAAGGGCAAAGAAGAAGATCCAAGAATGAACAAAATATACATTCACAGCTGCGAAAATGGCACAGACTACGACAAATGCCACCTTTGCCCACTTTTTGGCGTGCCTTCAAAGTGGGAGGACGAAGAGACTGCCCCCTATCCGACCCGGCTTATTGTCCGGGACGCTTATCTTACAAAAGAGAGCGAAAAGGCTGTCAAGGAAAGCACGGAACTGCTTTACACAGAAGCCAAAACAGAGGTTTCCATAGACCGGCTCACTTCTGCTGCCAATCCAAGAACCTTTGAGCGGGTTCCTGCTGGTGCTGTTTTTAGCTTTGAGTTTGTTGTTAACCTCTACACAACTGAAGACAAAAAATACCTTGATACACTCCGTGATGGAATGGCCCTTCTCCAGGGCGATTACCTTGGAGGCCAAGGCTCGAGGGGCTACGGTCAAATAGAGTTTGGCCCGTGCAATGCCAGGGTTCAATGGTTTGGCAAAAATACGGTCCCTTTTCCCTTGTGGATGAAGCCAAAAGATGGCAGCCAGACCGAATTTACCTTTGATGTGGCCTATTCAGACGCCCCAACGGAGAATGCTCATGTTGCCTGAAACCGGTTTTGCCATCCGCCCGCTTGCACCTCTGCATTTAGGCGAGGACGGAGACCTTTCCGGCAGCGCCTCTCTTGTGCGGGCAGATACACTCTGGTCGGCCCTTGTAACTCTTGCCTTTGAAACCGGGCGGGGGGAGTTGGTGGACATATTAAAAGATCCAAAGAGGTTTCTTGTTTCTTCAGCTTTTCCGGCCTGGGAGGACATCCGTTTTCTTGTGCGCCCCTTTGTGAGGCCAAACTGGTCTGCTGTTGGGGTATCAGCAAATAAAACGGAGCCCGAGCCTGACAGAAAGAAGCTTAAGTCTGTATGGTTTGTCTCGGAAAAGCTTTTTCATGACATGATAAAAGGCCGTCCTGTCTGCTGGGATGATACGGTAAGCGCAGGCCATTGCGCCATGCTTAAAAGCGAGGTCCAGAAAAGGCTTCTTCCGGATTGGATAACAGGCAGCGCAACAGTTACTGGCAATGTGGTGGACAGGCTCACATCAATGGCCGATCTTTTTGACAGATCTGACCTTTTTGTGAATGTGGGAGAAGGCGCATACCTTTATTTCCGGGCAAGGATGGAGCCTGACTTCCAAAAAGCCTTCCTGTCCCTTTTGCAGGATCTTGGCAGGAGAGGAATAGGCGGTGAAAGGTCCATTGGAAAAGGCGCATTTGAGGCGGATTGTTTGGGGACGCTCTCCGCGCTTGGGGAGGAAAAACCCACAAGCCGCTTTGCCACTTTGTCTCCATATTACCCAACAGGCCAGGAAGTGAGCGCAGGAGCACTGGAAAAGGCCAGCTACGAGCTTGTTGCCCAAGGCGGTTGGGTTGGAACCACTGGCCTGAGGCGCAAGAAGATTCGAATGCTAAAGGAAGGCAGTGTGGCAAGTGCCGTGCCAGGCAAAGAGTTTTCCGGAGAGATACCAGATGTCAGGCCTAACAACTTTCCCAACCCTGTATGGCGATACGGCATGGCTTACCCTGTTTTCCTTTTGGAGGAAACCCAATGAACCCAATGGAAAGAAACCGTGTTGCCTGGAGAGGGCAGCTTGTTCTTGATGTTCTTTCTCCCCTTCATATAGGCACTGGCGATGTTCTCAATGCAGGCCTTGAATACATTGTGCGG
>JASEHB010000611.1 GCA_030018745.1 Desulfatibacillaceae bacterium
CTTTTTCCCTTGCAAGGGTCAGCATGGCCCGGTCAAATTCATCCAGGTGCCTGTATCTTAAAAGACCGTCTTTGGCCAGACTCCACTGGCGGCGGGCAAACTGATATGACCAGTTGTTGCCCTGGCGGGGAAAGTCAATCCACTCCGGGTGCCCGAATTCATTGCCCATGAAATTGAGGTATCCGTGGCCCGCTGTGGCCAGGGTGGCAAGGCGAATCATCTTGTGCAGGGCAATGCCCCGGTCCACCTTCAAAGATTGAGCCAGCACACTCATTTTCTCGTAAATATCTGCGCCTATAAGCCGGAAGATGAGGGTCTGGTCGCCCACAAGGGCCTGATCGTGGCTTTCGGCATAGCTTATGCTTTTTTCATCCGCCCTGCGGTTGTTTAACTCGTACCATAACTCGCCTGTGGGCCAGGCTTCATCGGGCGTATCCTTTGTGAGCTTTATCCAGTAATCGGGAACTCCCATTGCAAAGCGCAAATCAAAGCCCGCGCCGCCCTGTTCAACGCTAACTGCAAGGCCCGGCATTCCGCTGACATCCTCGGCGATGGTTACTGCATTCGGGGCAACTGTATGCACAAGGGCATTTGCAAGGGTGAGAAAGGCAAGGGCGTCCTCATCCACCGAAGAATTGAAATACTCGTCATATCTGGTGAATGCCCGGCCCAGGCCGTGGTGCAGGTAGAGCATACTGGTAACACCGTCAAAGCGGAAGCCGTCAAAGCGATATTCATCCAGCCAATAGCGGCAGTTGGACAAAAGAAAGTGCAGGACCTGGGGCTTGGCATAGTCGAAAAGCCGGGAGTTCCAGGCCTCGTGGCGGCCCCGCGCCCCTTGGTGGAAATACTGATGCTCTGTCCCGTCAAAGCGCGAAAGGCCCTCGTTCTCGTTGTTGACCGCGTGGGAATGCACCAGATCCATGAAAACCATTATCCCCATGCCGTGGGCTGCATCCACAAGGGCCTTTAATTCTTCGGGCGTGCCAAAACGAGATGAGCAGGCAAAGAAATTGGCCACCTGGTAGCCAAAGGAGGCATAGTAGGGGTGCTCGGCAATGGCCATCAACTGGATTGCGTTGTAACCGCCATCCTTGACCCTGGGCAGCACGGTGTCAACAAATTGCTGGTAGCTGCCAATGCCTTGGGCTTCCTGGGCCATGCCCACATGGGCTTCATAGATGAGCAGAGGCCCATCCGGCCTGGCCGGGCGATTATGCTTCCATGCATAGGGATGCTCCGGCTTCCAAACCTGGGCATTGAAGATGAGGGTTTTTTCATCCTGCACCACCCTCCGCGCCCAGGCTGGTATGCGCCTGCCCTGGCCGCCGGGCCAGGTTACATGCAGGCAGAAAAGGCAGCCGTGATATAACACATCCTTTTCAAGATAAATCTCCCAGGTCCCATCCTCGCTGATTCTTTTTAAGGCAAAGGCATTCTGCTGCTGCCAGCCCGAAAACTCCCCCACAAGGTGGATGGAAAGGGCGTTTGGCGCCCACTCGCGAAATACCCAACCCGAATCTGCCTGATGCAGGCCGAAATACTCATGGCCGGAGGCAAAATCCCCAAGGCTTGTTGAGCCTTGCCCCACAAGCTTTTGCAGGGTATCACGGGTTTTAAAGATGCGCCTTTCCAGAATCTGGCGGTAGGGGGCAAGCAGGGAATCGGCCTGGATTCTGCGCTCCACGGCCTGCTCAATATTGTCTGGAAAGGGAAGAGACACGATGGCTCCAGGTAAGTTGAAATATTCTCTTATTTATAAACAAAGGGGCGTGTTTAAACAAGAGGGGCTGACAGAGGTTCCAGGGAGCCGGTTCTCTTTTCAACCACAAACGCACGGGGCGGTTCCAGGGAGCCGTGGGCAAGGCGCGCGAGCGAGGAATGA
>JASEHB010000612.1 GCA_030018745.1 Desulfatibacillaceae bacterium
TGCACACATGGTTTGTTTCCTCATTTTTCGCGCCGCATCTTTTGCAGTACAAAGCCGCCCCCCTTATTGGGATTTAGGGTTGGGGTTTTGGGCCGGGGCCATGCCCGGCTTTTTCCATCAAACCCTTTTAGGCCAATAATTTACGCAGTTGAAACAATATTATAAGTCTCACTTTGAAAGCTGCGGGTCAAGCAGGAATATGCGGCCTGGCAAAAGGCCGGTTTTTGGAGGTCTAACGCCCAAGGCAACCGTATTTGGGGAAAAACCGCAAACAGGCAGGAGGTGGTTGACGGGCAATTATTCCAGGGCGCATGGGTGCAAGCGTAAGCGCCAATTACAACCAGTAAAACAGGTTTTTGCATTTGAATATTTTCGTGTTTTTCGTGGTTAATAAATGCCTTTTCTTCTTCATTTCCAAGGGCCAAAGCGCAAAGCGCCTAAATTGGAATGGAAATACCGGCCCGTTGGATTTTATAGCCCATTGCGCCTTTCCGGGATTTGGCAGCCCAACAAAACCAGGCGCCGGAAAGCAAAGGCATCAAAAGCAAAAACAGCTTTTTTAACCACGAAAAACACGAAAAGCACGAAAAAAAGCAGATTGCCAACAAAGCCAAAGACCGTCATTTTGTTAATGGATTCAAAGTCTGTGCGGGCATGACGGCTTAATGCCCCCTTTAAAAATGCTCAACAAATAACTTCTTTTTCAAATGCGCTGGCCCTGTTCCAAAGCCCTGTCTGCTTGACTTTGGCCTTTTTCTGTTCCATGACTTATTTTTCATCGGGCTTTCATCTTGTGTATTGCCGCTGCAACCTAAAAATTCGGGAGGCTTTTATGTTCAAGACCAAAATCACCGATCTGCTGGGTATTGAATATCCCCTCATTGGCGGGGCCATGATGTGGATTTCCACTGCCGAGTATGTTTCCGCCATGTCCGAGGCCGGAGGACTGGGCATTGTTGCATCCGCCACATATCCTTCCAAGGATTCCTTTGACAAAGCCATAACCCGCATGAAGCAGCTCACCAAAAAGCCCTTTGCGGTGAATATCAACCTCTTTCCTGCCATGCGCCAGATAGACAACAACGAGTATCTGGATGTGATTGGCGACCACGGCGTCAAAATTGTTGAAACCAGCGGCCACCATGCGCCGGAAGAACTTATCAGCCGCTTCAAGAGCATGGGCCTTACCTGGATTCACAAGTGCGTTGGCGTGCGTTATGCCCTTAAGGTGCAGGACATGGGAGCGGATGCTGTCACTGTTGTGGGCTACGAAAACGGCGGGGCAACCGGCAAGCTTGATATAGGCACCCTTGTTCTTGTCCCCACGGTGGTGAGTGCGGTCAAGGTTCCTGTTATCGGCGGCGGTGGCGTGTCGGACGGGCGCGGGGTGGCTGCGGTTCTTTCCCTTGGCGCGCACGGCGTTATAATGGGCACCCGCCTGCTTGTAACAAAGGAGGCCCCCATCCACGACAACATCAAGCAGGAGCTTGTAAAGGCATCGGAGCTGGACACCATGCTTGTCATGCGCTCGCTGAACGCAACCCATCGGGTGCTGGCAAACGATGCAGCAAAAAAATGCGCCGAGCTGGAGGCCTGCTCCGCAGAATTCATGGAGATTTACGAGGTCATCAAGGGAGACAATGCCAAAAAAATGTTTGATGGCGGCGATGTGAATGCAGGCATTCTTGCCTGCGGCCAGGGCATTGGCCTTGCCCACGATATTCCCACCATCAAGGAGCTTTTTGACAGGATAATGGCCGAGGCAAAGGAAGCTGCCAGCGGCGTTTACGGTATGCTTCGCAAATAAGCGCAGCCTTTTTTAAGCAGGGGAAAAGCTATGAGCGAGCGGTTTTTGGTGGAAAAGGACAAGGGCGTTTCCCGCGT
>JASEHB010000613.1 GCA_030018745.1 Desulfatibacillaceae bacterium
CTGTGTGCATGGTCGTGGATGTCGTTAAGGTGCTCGCCAACAACCTTGCCCACCATTTCCGGGTTGAATATGCCTTCATCTTGCAGGCGCTTTTTTGCCAAGAGGTCTGTCATCAAAGGTTTTAACTCCCCTTTGAGCCAGGCGGCCAGGGGAACTGCAAAACCGGCCTTGGGTCTGTCAACCAGGTTCTGGGGCACATAACGGTACAAAAGTTTTCTGGGCAGGTACTTGCCTTTGCCGTCCCTGTAAAGGAGGCTCTCCGGAAGGGTGGCCGCAAAGGCGGCTATGCGGTGGTCGCAAAGGGGCAGGCGCACCTCAAGGCCGCAGGCCATGGAAGTGCGGTCCGTCTTTGTGAACATGGCATCCGGCAAATAGGTTTTCTGGTCCACCTGCATCAGCCTTCGCAAAATGGGCAGGCCTCTGGTGGCCTCGAATTCTTTTTCAAAATTTGATTCAGGAACGGTTCTTCCCAAAAGCTTTTCCACAGCCTCCCTTGTCCAAAGGCTCACAGTTGGCCGATAGATTTCCCGCAGGCGGTTTTCAGGCATCACGGCAAGCACCCGCGCCCATTTTTCGGGAAAATCCCTTACAAAAAAGCGTTGGGGCAGCCTTGCGGCAAAGGGCTTGTAGGCTGCCTGGGGCCAAGCAGGCGGAATGACACCCAAAAAGGTTGCGGCGGGCCGCCTTATCCAGGCGGGCAGGGCAAAGAGATTTTTAGCAAGGCTTGCAGCCATCCAGTGGCGGACATATCCGGCAAAGAACTCATCCCCGCCATCCCCTGAAAGGGCGACAGTCACCTTTTGCCGGGCCAGGGCGCAGACCATGTGGGTGGGTATGGCAGAAGGGTCTGCAAAAGGCTCGTCAAACATTGTCGGCAGTTGCTCCACAAGGGCAAGGGCATCTTTGGGGGAAGCGTAGAGCTGTGTGTGGTCAGTATCCAGATACTTTGCCACAGACCTTGCATAGGGGGCCTCATCCAAATCCGCCTGGGAAAAGCCTATGGTGAAGGTCTTGACCCGGCACCCGGCCACCCGGCGCATGGCCGCCACCACAAGGGATGAGTCAACCCCGCCGGAAAGAAGCGCGCCTATCGGGACATCCGAAACAAGGCGGTCGCTCACAGCGGTTTTAAGAAGGCTGTCAAGGCTGTTGAGGGACTCCTGCTCGCTGGGCGGCCTGGCATCCTGGGGCGCAATTTCCGGAAAATCCCACCAGCGGCTAATTTGCGTACTTTTGCCGTCAAAAACCCCATAGCAGCCGGGCGGCAATTTCCTTACATTTTCAAAAATGCTTCGCGGGCCGGGAACATACTGAAAGTGCAGGAAAAGGGCCAGGGAATCCATATCCACCGGGCCGCAGATGCCCCCCAGGGCCTTTAATGCCTTAAGCTCGGAGGCAAAGGCGATAAATCCGTCCCCGTCTGCGTAATAAAGGGGCTTAACCCCCATGCGGTCCCTTGCAATATAAAGCTTTCTTTCCTGCTGGTCCCAAAGGGCAAAGGCAAACATTCCAAAAAGGCGGTTAAGGCAGCCATCCATGCCCCATTGCCGGTAAGCTGCAAGCACCACCTCCGTATCGGTTCCTGTTGTGAATGTCCTGCCCAGCTTTTCAAGCTCTTTGCGTATGGCGATAAAGTTGTACACCTCGCCGTTGTAGGTTATCACAGCCCTACCATCAGGCGATTTCATGGGCTGACGCCCGGCAGAGGAGAGATCCAGTATGGAAAGGCGGCTATGCCCAAGCCCCAGGCTGTTTTGCGGGTCAATGTGAAGGCCTGAATCATCCGGCCCGCGATGGGCAAGGGACAAAACAGCAGCAGGAAGATTTTTGGCAAGGGCGGCAAAATTCTTGAAATTGCAGAAACCAACTATTCCGC
>JASEHB010000614.1 GCA_030018745.1 Desulfatibacillaceae bacterium
AAAGGGTCTGGTGGGATAACTAACTGGTTAGTTAAACTAACTGGTTAAATATCTTCCGCCCTGATTTTTGCGGAACAGCCTAAAAACTTCCGGTCACAAAATTTTTGCAGCGCCTTAAGGCAACTTTTCTGCCTGCATTTTGTTTTGCCAAGTTTAAAAAAATCATCTGCCGTAAATTGATACCAGCCTGTTTCAAGGGAGAAAAGCAATGAGCAGGGCCAAAACAAAGCCTCAAACAGAAAAAGAAGGCTCCATGCTTTTTAAAACGCCCATAGCCATTGTCGGCATGGCATCTTTGCTGCCGGATGCCCAAACGGTTTCCCGCTACTGGCAGAACATAATGGACGAAGTTGACTGCATTAAACCCGTCCCCCCGGACCGCTGGAAAATTGAAGACCTCTACGATCCTGATCCCCAGGCCCAGGACAAAACTTACAGCAGGGTAGGGGGCTTTATCCCGGAAACAGACTTTGACCCCATGGAATTTGGCCTGCCTCCAAATATTCTTGAAGTTACAGATGTCTCCCAGCTCCTTTCCCTTCTGGTAGCCCGCCAGGTTCTGGCGGATGCAGGCCTTGATAGGGAAGAAAACCGCGAGCGCGTGGGTGTTACTTTAGGTGTGGGAGGAGGCCAGAAGCTTTATATGCCACTCACCACCCGGCTTCAGTATCCCATCTGGCGCGAGGTTTTAAAAAGTGTCGGCCATAGTGAAAAGGACGCCCATGTCATCTGCGAAAAAATCAAAAAAGCCTATATCCCCTGGGTGGAAAACTCTTTTCCCGGAATGCTGGGCAATGTGATTGCAGGCAGGATTGCCAACCGGTTCAATTTGGGCGGATTGAACTGCGTTCTGGATGCTGCCTGCGGAGGAGGTCTGGCTGCCGTGAAAATGGCGGTCAGCGAGCTGGTGGAGCGCCGGGCTGATGTGATGATAACCGGCGGTGTGGATACGGACAACTCGCCTTTTATGTACCTTTGCTTTGCCAAAACTCCGGCCATGACCAAAAGCGAGCATTGCTCGCCCTTTGATGAGGATTCTTCGGGCATAATAATATCCGAAGGCATTGCCATGCTTGCCCTAAAGCGCCTGGAAGACGCAAAAAGGGACAACGACCGCATATATGCAGTTATCCGAGGAATAGGAACAAGCAGCGACGGGAGATTCAAAAGCATTTATGCGCCCAGGCCCCAAGGCCAGGCCCTGGCCCTGGAGCGGGCCTATGAAGATGCTTGCATTTCCCCTGCCAGCATAGGCCTTGTGGAGGCCCACGCCACAGGCACAGCAGCAGGAGACGCCGCAGAATTTGCCGCATTGAAAACGGTTTATCAGAAGCATGGCGTAAAAACAGGCTCTGTGGCCATCGGCAGCGTAAAATCACAGATAGGACACACCAAAAGCACAGCCGGGGCAGCCGGACTTATAAAGGCCGCTCTTGCCCTGCACCACAAAGTTTTGCCGCCCACCATCAATGTTAAAAGGGTTAATCCCAAATTCGAGATGGAGGATTCGCCCTTTTTTGTAAACACCCTGGCGCGGCCCTGGGTCTGCCCGCCCCAAAAGCCCCGCCGCGCTGCGGTTAGCGCCTTTGGCTTTGGCGGCACCAATTTTCACTTTGTGCTGGAAGAATACGCTCACAGGGCACAAGGCGCTTATCGCCTTCACGGCACGCAGCACACCATAATATTGGCAGCAGCAAACCCGGCAGACCTTAAACTTGTATGCCAAAAAGCCGCCCAAGCCCTGGCTACTGATGACTCCCACAACTATTTCAACAGGCTGATTGCAGATTCAGACAAGCCCCTTGCCCCGGAAATGGCAAGGCTGGGCTTTCTGGCCTCAACAGCTCAAGAGGCATCTGAAAAACTTGTTAAAACC
>JASEHB010000047.1 GCA_030018745.1 Desulfatibacillaceae bacterium
CGCCCATAAAGAAACTCCTGCAAGCAAAAACAGGCAATTATTGGATTTGCACAAGGGAAGAAGCTGTTTTTTAACCGGGAATTTTGCCTTGCATAAAGGGCGGTAAAACATCCCCTGCCCAATACTGCCAAGCATCGTTTTGTATAGGCGAATACGCCAGGCAAAGTCAAGGCAAAGTCAGGCTGTTAAGGCAATCTTTTTGCAGGCCTGGGCAGGGTAACAGGAGTTTTTTGCATTTTCCCGGCCTTTGGCCAGATAAAAACATTTTGGCCTTTTGCCTGTTTGTTTGTATAGTTCTCAATGGAGAAGAAATTATTGCCCATCAATATTGGAGGAAATTATGTCCGGGCGCAGGGCCATTGTGCTTGCAACAGGAAATGAGCTGGTTACGGGCCTGGTTGCAGACAGCAATTCAGCTTACATTGCATCTTTTCTTACGCGCATGGGCCTTGAAGTGGTGAGGCTGGCGGCTGTTTCCGATGATTTGCAGGAGCTTTTTGGCTCCATTTTACAGTCCGCGGGGGATGCTTCCTTTGTGGTGTGCTCCGGCGGGCTTGGGCCAACAAGGGATGACCGCACAGCCCAGGCAGCGGCAATGGCTGCAAGCTGCAAGCTTGTTCCCAACCAGAAGGCCCTGGATCGCATTGAGGAGATTTTTGCGGCCTTTGGCAGGCCAATGACCGAATCCAACCGCAAGCAGGCCCTTTTGCCCGAAGGCTCAATAATGCTGGAAAACCCCATAGGAACAGCGCCGGGGTTTTGCCTTTCCATAAAGGGGTGCCTGTTTTTCTTTGTCCCTGGCGTTCCAAGCGAAATGGAGCGCATGGTTGATGAGCAGGTGGCCCCCATTTTGCGCCAGAGCCTTGGCATTGCCGGGCAGGTTTTCGGGCTTAAAGTTTTCAATGCCTTTGGAGTTACCGAGGCTGCCCTTGGCGAGGCTGTTGAAGGAATTGCAGATGAAGTGCCGGGCCTGACTGTGGGAATTAAAGCCTCCTTCCCCCAGATACAGATAATCCTCTACGGCGCAGGCAGGGATTCAAAGGCCCTTGAGCGGGTGATGGAGAAAGCGCAAAAGCTTGTAAACGAGCGGGCCGGGCAGTGGATTTACTCAAGCGGCAACAAGCCCCTTGAAGCGGTGGTGGGCAAGCTCTTAAGGGAAAAAGGCCAGACCCTGGCCACAGCGGAATCCTGCACGGGCGGGCTTATTTCCCATTGGATAACCGGCATTGCCGGAAGCTCGGACTATTTTCTTTTGGGCGCAGTCACCTATTCCAATCAGGCAAAGATATCGGTTCTTGGTGTGGATGAAAAAACCCTTGCTGAATACGGGGCGGTTTCAATACAGACCGCCAGAGAGATGGCTTTAGGAGCAAAAAAGGTTTCAGGCGCAGACTGGGCAATCTCCACAACAGGCATTGCCGGGCCGGACGGCGGGCGGCCGGGCAAGCCCGTGGGAACGGTCTGCATAGGCATTGCAGGGCCGGAGGGCGCAGAGGCCTTTTGCCTTAAGCTCTCCTTTGGAGACAGGGGCCGCAACAAGATTATTTTTGCCACGGCAGCGCTGGACATTCTCCGCCGCAGGCTTGCCGGAGAAGCGATTGAGTTATAGCCCGGAGTCTTCTTTGTAGCCTGGAGTCTTCTTTTGAAGGCTGCTCCCCTGCCCTGCGCTTTTGTCCTTACCTCATCAGTAGGAAAAGGAAAGGGTTATGGAGCCATAAGACTGCTCCTCCTTCTGGCTGTAAAATTCCTCTGTCTGAAAAACGCGGGCATAGCTTATTTTGAACCTGTAGATAATAATGCCTGCACCAAGCACAAAGTTTGCCACAAAGGGATTTTTGCTCACGCTGTGGCTGTCGGTAAAGGTGTTGCCGTCCAGAAGGATGTTGCGTAAAACGCATCGCCCGTCAATGCCTGCAAAAAGGTGCATTCCAAAGCGGTTGAAAGGCTCATACAGGCGGGGGTCATTTTCATCCAGAGGCGCATTGGTGTCAGAACCGGAACGGATGACAAATGTGCCGAAATCGTTTGGCAGTCGCCACCCGAAGCGCACCTGGCCGCCCAGGTTTAGGCCTGTGTAAGCGTTGCCCGCCGCACCGCCCAAATGGGGAATGAAATCCGCTCCCCATCCTCGGCCTGTTGCCAATTGTTTGAAGCGCCACTTGCGCTCGTAATAAAGGTTCAAAACCGGCTCGTTTTTAAGCTGATTATGCCAGCCCAGCGGCCTGGGGCTGCCAACCCATTCGTGAATGGTTTTCTGAATCTGCTCGGCATAGGAGTCAGGCCCCACAATGCCCAGGGTAACTTCCAGGGTGTCCATTCTGGAAGTGTCCTTACAGGAAAAACCAATGCCAGCATAAGTCACTCCGGCATAAGGCCTGTCATCGGGCATAAGCTCTGCAACACTTATGGTTTCAGGCGTGTAAATGTTCTGGCCTATGGAAAGGGATATGTTTTTAATGGTATCAGGCCGCCCCACAAAAGGCAGGCGCTCCACAATGGAATGGCTCCATTTGGGAATGCGCGGGTCATCCGCGTAGCCGCTCAAGTCAGGGGAAATCAAAGTCAGCTTCACGCCGTTTGTGTATTGGCGGTCCGTACCCTCGAACACATCGTTTTCAAAGTAAAGCGTGAAAGTCCTGTACTCTCCGGGCTGTTTCTTTGCGTATGCCGGCTGGGGAGCCGCAACAAAGGCCAGGGAAAGGAACAGCAAAAAAAAGGCCCTGCAAGCTCCATTGCTCATAAAAAGCCTTTTAAAAAGCCTGCCGGAATTGCACCTCCGGGAACAGTTTATTTTCCATTGCCGGAATCGTAAGGAGCCGATGCCGCCTCCCATCCGCCGCCCAGGGCCTTTAACAGGGTTGCGGCAGAGACAAGCCTGTCAAGGCGGGCGCTGTTCAAGGCCTGCTCCGCAGCAAAGAAGGCGCGCTGGGCGTCAAGATAATCAAGAAAGCCTGTCATGCCTTCATCATATCGTATTCTGGCAAGGTCAAGGGTCTGGCGCAAGCTTTCGCGCTGCCGGCTGACAGCATCCTCATAATCCATGGCGCTTTTGTAAAGCACCAGCGCCTCGCGAACCTCGTTAAAAGCGGTATTTACGGCGGCCTCATAAGCAATACCTGCCTGCTCATACCTTGCCTGGGCGCTTTGAACCGATGCCCGGCTCCTCCCGAAATCCAAAATTGCGCCGCTGGCCTGCGCCCCAATATTCCACGACTGGGCTGAAGAGGAAAAAAGGTCACCAACTTCAATTGCCGATGTGCCAAGAAGCGCAGAAAGGCTTAACTTTGGCAGACGGCTTGCCCTTGCCACGCCCACAGATGCCGCCGATGCCGCCAGCGCAGCCTCGGCAGCCCGGATATCGGGCCTTCGCTTCAAAAGCTCCACAGGCAGCACAAGGGGCAAGGGGCCTGGATTTTTTATCTGCCCAAGGGTCAGGGAAGGCGGGTCCCTTTCTGCAAAAATCTCTGCCGGGTCAAGCCCAAGCAGGATGCCCAAAACCCCCTCCAGCACATTTACGCGCCTTGTTTTAAGCGGAACAAGGGCCTTTGCCGTGTCAAGCTGGGCGCGTGCCTGGCTCAAGATGAAATTGTCAATCTGGCCTGCCTCATACCTGGCAAGCTCAAGGTCATAGGTCTGCTGGCTTATGGAAACATTTTCCATTGTTATTTCAAGCTCGCGGCGGGCTGCCTTCAGGTTTAAAACGGTCACGGCAACATCTGAAACAACCGCCAGGCGCACAGCCTCGCCCGCGAATTGACTTTCCTCAAGCAGAGCCTGGGCAGCCTCTCTCTCCTTTGCCAGCCTTCCCCATATATCCACCTCGTAATTGAGCAGGCCTGCCAGGGAAAAAAGATTGCTTATAGACCCGGAAGCCTGGGGAATGCCCGAAGCTGCGCCGGACTGCCGCTGCCGGAGGGCATCTGCCTGAAAGCTGACAGTGGGCATCTGCCCGGCCTTTGCAAATCCAAGGCGCGCCCTGGCTTCCTCCACCCTTGCCGCCTGCAGGCGGATGCCTGTATTGCCCTCAAGGGCCTTTTCAACAAGGGTATCCATATCCGGGTCTTCAAAGAGCTTCCACCAGTCAGCAGCCACCCCGTCAACCTGCGCATTATCCTTCATGGCCCCATTTTCCGGCCAGGCAGCAGGCAGATTTACAGCCTTGTCCCTGTAATCAGGAGAATGGGCGCAGCCGCCAAGCAACAGCGCAAGAACAATCAGCAGCCCCGTCA
Organism: Desulfatibacillaceae bacterium; assembly: GCA_030018745.1. GTDB lineage: Bacteria > Desulfobacterota > Desulfobacteria > Desulfobacterales > Desulfatibacillaceae > JAGVAW01. The sequence goes on from JASEHB010000047.1 coordinate 4,230, forward strand.
ATGCGGGCAATACTCGCCTATTCATTGATTTGCTCCTTTTGTCTTGCGGCCCCCAGCATCTTGCGGTTGTGAAAATAAAAGGAAATGTCATCCATCAGCTTAAAGAAAAGGGGTACAAAAAGAAGGGCAAAAGAGCTTGCCAGCACCATTCCGCCCACAACCACCGCGCCTATTTCCTGGCGGCTGGCAGCCCCTGCGCCTGTGGCAAAAACAAGGGGCAGGGTGCCTATTATAAAGGTGAGTGCAGTCATTGTTATGGCCCGGAAGCGCTGCCTTGCCGCTGCAAGGGCGGCCTCCGATGAGGTCATGCCCTGCTCGCGGTTCTGGGCTGCAAAGCCAACAATGAGAATGGCGTTTTTGGCGGCCAGGCCGATAAGCACAAGAAGCCCCACCTGAAAGTAAATGTCGTTGGGAAAGCCCTTGTACAAAGCCGCCAGGCTTGCGCCAAGAACGCCGAATGGGACTGCGCTGGCAACGGCCAGAGGCAGCGTCCATCTTTCGTACTGGGCAGCCAGAATCAAAATGACCATGACAAGGCCCAGCCCAAAGGCCAAGGCGCCGGTTCCTGCGGCCAGATCAAGCTGAAAAGCCTCGCCTATCCATCCTATGGCCGTGCTTCTGCCCGCCAGCGTCTGTGCTGCCACCTCCTCCAGGGCGGCCTTGGCCTGGCCCGTGGTGTAGCCCGGCGAAGGATCGGCCATGATTCTGGCCGCAGCGTTCATGTTGTAACGGTTCAGCACATCCGGGCCTGCCGTGCGTTCAAGGCTCACAAATGCGCCTAATGGAATCATCTGCCCGTATTCCGAGCGCACGAACACCTTGTTTATGTCGTCAAGGCTGCTCCTGAAATCCATTTCCGATTGAAGGTTGACCTGCCAGTTGCGGCCCAGCATGGTGAAGTCGTTCACATAAAGGGAGCCGAAAGTGCTTCTCATGGTTTCAAATATCTGGTTTATGGGCACGCCCATTTCCCTTGCCTTTTCCCTGTCCACCACAGCCGTGTATTTTGGAATGCCCGTGTTGAGGGTGCTTCTGGCATTGCTTATCTCCGGGCGGCTGTTGGCTGCGGCCACAACCCTGTTCACCAGGGCCTCAATCTCCACCGTGGTGACATCCTCGCGCACCTCAAGATAGCCTTCAACGCCCCCTGTAAGGGAGAGGCCTATGATGGGCGGCGACACAAAGGCAAACACATTGGCCTCCGGGATGCCAAACCCCATGCCCATTATCTTTCCGGTCACAGAAAGGCTGTCCTGTCCTATCCCTTTGCGGCTGTCCCAGGCTGCAAGATTTATAAAGGCCATTCCCATGTTGCTGCGCATGGCAAAATCAAAAAGATCCATGCCTGCCACCGCTGTAATGGCATCCACTTCATCCAGCGAAACAACCATTTCCGAAACAGCGTTCCGCGCCTGCACTGTTCTGGCAAGGGCTGAAGACGGCGGCAACTGGATAACCGCAAGGGCAAGGCCCGAATCCTCCTGGGGCACAAGCCCTGAAGGCAGCCGTGACACCAGAAAGAATGCGCTGCCTGTTATGACCGCAAAAAGAAGGCAGCCGATTATCGCATGGCGCAGAACCTTGCCCACACCCCAGGCAAAGGCTCCGGTTAGCTTGTCAAAAGCATTGTTGAAGATGACAAAGGGCCAAGGTGTTTTGCGGCGCTGCTTGTCCAGCAGCAGCGCGCACATGGCAGGGGTGAGGGTAAGGGCCACAACGCCGGAAACCACTACGGAAACGGCAATGGTGACGGCAAACTGGCGGTAAAGCTCGCCTGTCATGCCGCCAAGAAAGGCCACAGGCGCAAAAACAGCCACAAGAACCAGGGTGGAGGAAACAACCGCCCCGGCCACCTGCTGCATGGTCTCAATGGATGCCTGCCTGGCATTTATGTTTTTTTCCTTCATAAGCCGGTCAACATTTTCCATTACGATAATGGCGTTATCAACCACAATTCCTATGGAAAGCACCAGCCCGAAAAGGGTTAAAAGGTTAACGGAAAAACCCATTGCCAGCATTCCGGCAAAGGTTCCGATGAGCGAAACCGGAATGGCGGCCACAGGAATTATGGTGGCCCTTATGCTTTGCAGAAATACAAAGGTGACAAACACAACCAGGACAACGGCAAGAATCAGGGTGACAACAACCTCGCGGATGGACACGGCCACAAATTCTGTTGAGTCGTAGCCTATCTCGTAGCTTACCCCTTCAGGAAAGTTTTTGGACAGCCTTTCAAAGGTCTGATGAACAGCAGCAGCAGTGCTCAAGGCATTGGCCCCAGGCTTGAGGAAAACGCCCATGGGCACAGCAGGCTTGCCGTTATAGCTTGCGGCAAAATTGTAGCTCTGACTCCCAAGCTCTACCCTGGCCACATCTTTTAAACGGAGTATGCCCCCGTTTTCCAGGGAGCGCAGGATTATATTTCCGAACTCTTCCGGGGCTGCCAACTGCCCGTGGGTTGCAACGGTGAAGGTGAATGCCTGGCCTTCGGGTGCTGGCGGCGCGCCTATCTGGCCTGCTGCAAAGTGCGCGCTCTGCTCGCGTATGGCATTGGCCACATCCGAAGGGGTGAGGCCAAACTGGGCCAGCTTGGCAGGATCAAGCCATATTCTCATGGAATAGTCATCCGCGCCAAAAGGCCCGGCATCACCCACGCCTGGAATGCGTACAAGCTCATCAACAACATTGAGCAGAGCGTAATTGCTTATGAAAAGCGCATCACGGCTGCCATCCGGCGAGTACATGACAGGCACCATGAGAATATTGGTGGACCTGGCCTCCACGCGCACGCCCTGGTCGCGCACGGGCTGGGGCAGGCGGGAAAGGGCGGCCTGAACCCGGTTGTTGACATTGATGGCCGCCATGTCCGGGTTTGTGCCCATTCTAAAAGATACGGAAATGCGAAGGCTGCCCGAATCCGTGGAGACCGACTCCATGTAAAGCATGTCATCAACGCCGTTTATCTCCTTTTCCAGAGGAGCGGCAACAGAGCCGGCCATGACCTGGGCGCTGGCGCCAGGATAAAAGGCCTCCACAACCACCTGGGGCGGCACCACCTGGGGGTACTGCTCCACAGGCAGAACCCGCAGGGCCGCGGCCCCTGCCAGCACAATGACAATTGAAACAACCGAGGCAAAAATGGGCCTGTCAATAAAAAACCTTAACATTATTGCGCCTTTCGGGAATCCTGCCCGCTGTTTGCTGTCACCTTCATGCCGTCACGCAGGGCAACATGGCCCTCCACAACCACCGCTTCCCCATCTTCCAGGCCGGACAGAACAACCTGCCCGCCTTCCACAACCGGGCCAAGGGCAACCGTGCGCGAAAAAACAATGTCATCCTGGCCCACAACAAACACCCTGGCCCCTTCCCTGCCCTGACCCACAGCATTTTCAGGAACAAGGAAAACGCCTTCCAGACTCTCCACAAGAACCCTCACCCTGGCAAACTGGCCGGGCAGAAGAGTATGCTCCGGATTGGGGAAAACCGCCCTTGCAGCAACTGTTGCGGTTTTCGAATCAATTGTGCTGGCCGCAAAATCAATGGTTCCGGCATGGTGATACTGCAAGTTGTCATGGAAAATCATCCTGGCCTGCAAAATGTTTTCCATTTCTTCCTGGGCCGTGCCGGGCAAAGCTCTGCGTCTTTTTTGTGCATCGGCTTGGGGCATGGAAAAATGCACAAAAACCGGGTCGTTTGCAGTTATGGTGGTCAAAAGCCCGCCCCAGGAAACAAGGTTTCCTTCAGAGACATCCTCCATGCCGGTAATGCCTTCAATGGGCGAGCGCACGCTTGTGTAGCCCAGGTTGAGGCGGGCATCCTCGACTGAAGTTTCTGCAAGGCTCAAGCGCGCCCTGGCAAGCTCCAGGTTGTTGAGGGCCAGGTCCCTTTCCCGCTCGCTGATGGCGTTTTGGGAATGAAGTCTTGAAATACGGCCAAACTCCCTTTGGGCATGGTCATGGGCTGCCTTTGCGGTGGCAAGCTCGGCTTCGGCCCGGCGCAGGGCAATCTGGTAAGGCGCTGGATCAATGACAAACAGAATCTCGCCTTTTTTCACCCCCTGGCCCTCCACGAACCGTTTTTCCTGAAGTATGCCCTGCACCCTGGCCCTTACCTCAACCTGCTTGGAGCCAAGTATCCTGGCAGGATAATCCCCAAAAACATCCACAGCCGTTTTGTTGACCTGCAAAACGCTGACTTGAGGCACAGGGGGCTGCCAGGCTTGCTGGGGGGCGCTCTCCTGGCTGCACCCTGCTGCCAGCCCAAAGGCAAACAGAACCACAAGAAAAGCAGCTTTTGACCTTGACCCTTTCCAACCTTCAAAAACTTGCATCCATGCCTCCTTGGCAGCGTAATACCTTATTGCTTTTGTATTAAAAGCGATTGCCGAATTGACGGGCCTTGCAGCTTATAAACCTGTTCAGCTTAAACCCGACAGCATCAGGGGTCAAGACAAGAAAAGGCAAGACAAGGAAAAAAAATTCCTGCCCAGGAAAAGCAGATTGAGCCAGAGGCATGAAGGGAGCGCTTTTTGCGCCGGTCCGAATGGTTCAACAATTTGAAAGGAAATTCCTGCTGCCTGTAACCGGGCCGGTACAGGGTTTGCGGGTTTGCGCCGGAAATTATTGATGGAGGGGTGAACGCAGGGAAATGGCGCACCTGCCCGGCAAGGCCCCGTCAACTCCAGGGGCCTTTGCCCGGCCGGATACTTGAAAAAAAACCGCTGTTAGCGCTTGTTCAACAGCGCCCGCACCTGGGCCAGGGTATCGGGGTCTGCGCCTGCCAGCATATTGCGGATTTCCTCCACAGGCTTCTGGGAGGTTTCATTGGGAGTCTGGGGAGCTATTGTTACATCCAGAATTCTGGCAATGGACTCCACAAGCTTTTGGGGGGTTATGGGCTTTTCAAGCACAAACTTGGGCTTGAGCCTGGCCGTGAAGGCGTTAAGCTCCTGAATCTGCTCGCTTCCAAGCTCGTCACGAGCATGGGCCGTGATGATAATGACAGGAATCTGGGCTGTGTTGTCGTCCTCCCTTAATTCCCGCATGAAGCGGATGCCCGATTTTCTGGGCATGACCATGTCCAGGGTGATGAGATCCGGCGGGTTTTGTTTTGCCTTTTCCAGGCCGTCCATGCCGTCAACTGCTGTTTCAGTCATAAAGCCTGCGTCTGAAATGCAGGTTTTCAAAAATTCCCGCACATCAGGCTCATCGTCCACCACAAGAATGCGTTTTTCGCTGGATAACGCCATAAAGCCTGTCTCCTTTTTTTTTGATGCCCCCCAAAGCCTGCCGGGTTGTGCGGCAGGCCTTGGGAGAGGCATCTGGTTGCAGAGGGGCCTTGCTTATCGGGATTTGGGCCACCGGGTGCGGGTGCTTACAAAATCTGCGCCTTCCGGCCTTTGCCTTTTGGAGGTTTACACCTCCTCCCACTTGATGTAGCCCGGATTCACATCCACCATTGCATTGACAATAAGCTCCACAACGCCGCCGTAGATCATGGATTCGGCTTCCAGCAGGTTGTAGTGGGCAAACATATCGCGCATCTGGCCCTTGCAGTTGCTGCACGGGGCGCACACATACTTTTTGGTCTGCGGCCCGCGGGAGTCTGCAAAGGAGTCAAGTATCTGGCTCATCTTTTTGCGGCCCGCCACCTTGAAGCGCCATTCGGGAATGTTGTTGCGGTGCATGATGGCATAGCCGCTGCCGCCGCCGCAGCAGTAGTTGTGCGGCCCGTTGGGACTCATTTCGCGGAACTTGGGGCAGAGCATTTCCACAATGTCGCGCTGGGGGCGGATTATGCCCATGAGCCTTGTCACATTGCAGGGATCGTGCAGGGTGACAGGAAAGTCGTTGCGGGAAGGGTCGAACTTGATTTTGCCGCTTTTCACAATGTCGCGCAGCAGGGGAAAGCAGCTCTCCCGCGGGGTTTTGAGCGCATCAGGCAGGACTCTGTCTGCAATGACCGTCAAAGCCTTGTGGGCATGGCCGCATTCTCCAAGCACAATTTTTTTCACCCCAAGCTTTTTGGCGGCCTGGGCCTGAAGAATGGCTGTGCG
>JASEHB010000615.1 GCA_030018745.1 Desulfatibacillaceae bacterium
GATTTGTACAGCAGGCCCTTTTCAACGAGTCAACCATCCTTTTTCTGCTTCTTCTGGCAGGCGGCAAAATACTCACCACAAGTTTTTCCATAGGCTCTGGCGGTTCGGGCGGCGTTTTCGGGCCTTCCATAGTCATAGGCGGAGCTTTGGGCGGTGCTGTGGGCCTTACTTTTGCCGCCCTTTTGCCCAATGTGGTAACCCAGCCGGGGGCCTTTGTGGTGGTAGGCATGGCAGGCTTTTTCACCGGGGTTTCCAATGCGCCAATCTCCACAATCATTTTTGTTTCAGAGATGACCGGCTCCTACCACCTGCTGCTGCCAAGCCTTCTTGTCTGCTCGGTTAGCTATCTTTTTTCAAGGCGCTGGACCATTTTTGCCAAGCAGCCAAAAAACCGCATGGCTTCACCAGCCCATGCGGGCGATTTTTTTGTGGACATACTCCAGGCAGCCCGCGTGCGGGATCTCATGGACAGGGTAAAAAAGTACCCCCTCATCAACGAGCAGATGCCCTTTGGGGAGTTCAAGAATCTCTTTGTGAGAACCAGCCAGCACTACTTTCCGGTGGTGGATGAAAAGGGAAGGTTTTCAGGGATTTTCTCCTCAACAGACATACGGCGCGTGCTTTTTGAAAAAGATATGGAAGCCCTTGTGCTGGTCAGGGACATTGCCACACGGGATATAATTTTTGTGACACCCCACGATGACCTTGCCGCGGTCATGCAAAAGTTCACCGTAAAGAATCTTGATATGCTGCCCGTTGTGAGGGCCGATGATTTTGGCATCCTTATAGGAATGTTGAGCCGCAGGGATGTTATTGCCCACTACAACAGTCTTGTGGCAGGCTTTTCAAGGGATAAGAACCAAAACAGCGCCAACATTTAACCAGCCCAAAATTTATCAGTCAGGACCATTGGAAAGCAACAAAGCCCTGGATAAACCCAGGGCTTTGTTGTTGCAAAGGCAGCCGGTTGGAGCCGGGACGGCAAAAAACCCGTTCTCTTTTTAAGGCAGGCTATTATTACAGTTACGCTATGCCGATTTCCTCATCTGTCAAGTAGCAGGCCGGATCAGGCGCCCAAAGGTCTCCGGTGAAGGCTTCGGCCCTTACCCGGAAGTTGCCGCCACAGATGGAAAGCCAGCGGCAGGCGGCGCAGCGCCCCGTAACAAAGTCCTTTTTGTTCTTGAGCTTGGCGAGAATGGGATGGGAAAGGTCTGTCCAGATTTGGGAAAAGGGCCTTTGCCGGACATTGCCCAGGGTGAGGTGCCGCCAGAACTGATCCGGGTGTACGGCTCCGTCCCACGACACGCAGCCTATGCCCCTGCCGGAATTGTTGCCCTCGTTGAAGCTCAAAAGCTCCATCACCTGTTTGGCGCGGGCCGGGTTTTCCTTTAGCAGGCGCAGGTAAACAAAGGGGCCGTCCGCATGGTTGTCAACCGTGAGGACCTCCTTTGGCTTTCCGCGCTCGTGCAGATCTTTTGTCCGATCAATTATAAGATTCACCACCTGGCGTGTCTGCTCGTGGGTCAGGTCCTCATCCACAAGGTTGCTGCCCCGGCCTGCGTAAACAAGGTGATAAAAGCACACGCGAGGAACTTCCCGCTCTTCCAGCAGGTCGAATATGGCTGGAATCTCCTGGATATTGCGCTTGTTTATGGTGAAGCGCAGGCCCACCTTTATGCCGGCCTCCTGGCTGTTTTTTATGCCTTCAAGGGCCTGGTTGAAAGCACCTTCAACCCCCCGGAAGCGATCGTGCACGGCCCTTGCGCCGTCAAGGCTTATGCCCACATAGGAAAGGCCGACTTCCTTTAGGGTTTTTGCCTTTTCTTTTGTGATGAGGGTGCCGTTTGTGGAGATGACCG
>JASEHB010000616.1 GCA_030018745.1 Desulfatibacillaceae bacterium
CGATGTACAAAAAGTACACCTCGTTCCTGCCCAGCTTGCGCGCCTTGCTCTCCTTTCCCTGGAGCCGCCCTGTGCGCTTGGCGCTCCCATGCGGACGGCTGCTGAGTTGCACATCGCTTAAGAATTTCGGTCATGTACTTTGAGTACACTCCCTCATTCCTCGCTCGTGAGCCTTGCTCTCCTTTCCCTGGGGCCGCCCTGGGCGTTTATGCAGCTGTAGGTTGGGTGGTTCTTGCGCAAAGCGCAAGGTTCACCCAACAAATGGCTCCTCCAGGCCGTCATCCCCGCGAAGGCGGGGATCCAGAATAAAATTTAGATGTTATCTTTATTGAAACAAAGCCAAAGCCTTCGACAAAGCCCTACATGGATTCTAAACAAAACAGTGGCATATCCTTCATGGACGGTAGTAAGCCTTAAATGACGACCCTGGAACGCCCATTCATTTGTGGTTACCAACCTCAAATGCTTCTGGCCCTGGTTAAAGGGTGAGCTGGGTTGCGCTTGCCGTAAAAGCAGGGTAATTTGGGGCGGATTGTTACAAACGACCTGTTTTTGGGAAAACGCAAATGCCTGGCGATAACGAAAGGATTTTTTTATGAAAGCGATAATCCTGCCGGACGGGCGGGTTAACTATGGGGTTTTTGACGAGCCGCTCAACTTCAATTTTCACGACTTTGTTGTGAGGGACTTTTTCGGCAAGCCAGTCGGGGCAATCAAAAAAAAGTTCACCTTTCATGCATTCAACTATATAGGCATTGTCACGCCGGAGTGGCTCATCGGCATTGCTGCTGTGGATCTGGGCTATCTGCACACGGTTTTTGCCTACCTCTACCGCTTTGGCAAGGGCATGGAATTTTCATTCGACACCAAGGGGCCAGGCTCCGGCCGACTGGTTCTGCCCCCCAACCCGGATCAATATTCCATAAGCTTTGAGGCAAAAAAAACAAGGCTTGCCATCAACAAAAGCCATGCGGAGCAAAAGCTGGAAGTGGACGCGGATTTTAAGGGCCGCTTAAAGGTCCGTGCAAAGGCAAATTACGGCATGGAAGGCCACAACCCCCTGCGGGTGCTTAATCCCAGCGAGCCTTTCCGCTTCACATTCACGGAAAAGTGCTCTCCCATAGCCTGCCAGGAGCTTTCCGTGCAGCTTGACGGCAAGGACATATCCCCTGCTTTAGAAGACGCCACCATTTTGTACGACTGGTCCGGCGGATACATGAGGCGGGAGACCAACTGGCTGTGGGCCGCCTTCTCCGGGAAGGACGCTGCCGGGAAAACCCCGGTGGGGGCCAACTTTGCAGCCCTGGTCAACGAGGCCTATTTTTCGGAAAACGCCTTCTGGGTGGAAAACCGCCGCACGCGGGTCACCCGCGCCATTTTTGATCTTAACCTGTTTGAGCCTTACAGGCCCTGGCGAATATGGGACGAGGCAGGAACCGTGGATATTGCCTTCACTCCGGAAGATGAGCGGGGCGAAAAGGTCAACGCCAAAATCCTCAAAACATTTTTCCGCCAGTTTTTCGGAACCTTTGAAGGCACCCTGACACCGCCGGGCCAAAAGCCGGTGGAGCTGAAAAATATGCGGGGGCTTACAGAAATCCACAAGGCGCTTTGGTAGGCGGCAAGGCCGGTGAAGTCAGGAAGAGATTTTTCTTTTCAGGCAACGCTGTCCAGGGGCCGCCAGGAAGCCTGGCGTTTTTCCCCTCAACCACAGACGCAGTAGCGGAGCCGGGGAGAAGTTTTTTCTTTTCAGGCAACACTGCAGGGGGATTTTTCTTTCCAAGCAACGCAGCACAAGGGGGGCTTTTCTTTTCAGGCAACGCCGAAGTGGGCGGAGCCAGGGAAAGGAGAGC
>JASEHB010000617.1 GCA_030018745.1 Desulfatibacillaceae bacterium
GCGCCCTTGGGCCAGCTTGCAATAACGCTGTTTGCTTTATTCAATCAAAATAAGCCGAAAACAAACCCTGCAAAGCACCCCTGACTGAAAGCCCAAAGAAATCCATCCCGTTCAAGCGCTGTCATACAAGCATTGATGCAAGCATTTTGGCAGTACAACCACTTGTAATAAAACAATAAATCATATCACAGAAAAAAACCGAATTCATTTTCAATTTCAAAGGGCGCCTGGGGAGTTTTGCAGGCCAGACTGGCGAAATCTGCAAGGGCCTTTTTTTCCCTGCGCACAATCTGCCTGTTTTTGGTCATGGACTGGCAGCTTGCCGTGACCAGCATTTTTTCCGCCGGGGCCTTTGCAAGACTGGCAAGGGCTTGGGGCTGTTGCCGCTTGAGCACAGGGACAAGTTTCAAGGCCAGGGCAAGTTCAAGGCGGGCCGTGCCTGGGGGCATAATTTCTTCCCATGCGTCCTTTTCCAAATCCGCACACACGGGCACAAGGGTTGCGGGCCTTACAAATCCGGAAAAAACCTTCAACACCTCAATAACTTGCGGGTCCTTGTCCACTGCAATGTAAATGGAGAGTTCTTTGCCCTGCTCTGCAAAAAAGGGGTAGGATAAAGGGTGCAGGCCGCAGCCTATATCCAGAATGCTTTTGGGAGGGCCAGCAGCCGCAAAAAGACTGGAATAGAAGTCCTTATAATAAGGTGTGCGCTCTGCTGTGGAGACATGGGCCGCAAGAAGCTGCTCCACAATCTGGGCAACAGGCCCGCTGTCCGGGCTTTTTCCGGCATTCTGCCTCAAGAGTTCGCAAAGCCGGGCAAAACTGTCCGAATCGCCCTTGTAGCGGCGCAACTGGTAATAAATCTGCTTGCGGGCCTTTTTTACAAACTGCTTGTAGGCTGCAAGGCGACAGGGGTCCTTGCCTGCATTCAATGCCTCATCCAAATCCGGAAAGGCTGCCCACAGCTCTGTGAAAACCTTGCGGGCAGCTTGCTGCTCCACCTTGTACAGGCGGCAGGCTGCCAGGACTTCCTTTTCTATGATTTGTCCGGCATCCAGAGGCAAAAGAGCCATTTTTCATGCCCCCCTGCCCGGTTCAAGGGCCTGCCAGGAGCCAGCCAGACGGCTTGAGGGGAAAAGCTCCATGTGCCTTGCGGCAATGTGCATAAGATGCCCGTCCAGCAGGCCTTCTTTAAGAAGCCCGCTGGCCTTTTGCACTGTGTGGACGATTACCCATAGGTTGTGGCGGGCAAGGCTCACCGTATCCTGGTAAACCTTTTCAATGCCCTGGGTGCATTGGGGGCAGGGGCAGCAATATGGCGGGTTTTTTAAATCCATCTCCTCGCGCTTCAAGGCCCCATAAGGGGTCATGTACCAACCGCCTATGGCGTAATGCACAAAGGATGAGGAATCAAAGATATCGCAGCCCAAAGCCATGTAAAAAGGCAACTCAAGAGGGTCTCCGCCACCGTAAAGGTGTATGGGAACGCTTTGTGGCAAAATGGCCCTTGCCTGCTTTATCACCTGGCCCACAAAGTTTAGATCATGGTTTCTGTTGAAAAAGGGCACAAGCGCCCCAAGGGCTGCGTAGGAAACACCCAATTCTGCGAGCATTTCCATTGCCTGGCCCCTCAAATCCATAAAGCGGCCCCCCTGGCCCACGCCGATGAGTGTGGACTCTCCGCAAAGGGGCAGCACCTGCTCTATCCTTTTTATGGTGGAGAGCATTTTTTTGCGGGCATCCGTGCGCTTGTCTCCAGGCGGGGTTATAAGGTCAAGGGGCGAGACGACATCCACGCCAATGTCCCGCTGAAAGGCAACTATGGTCTTGTTTTTAAGGTACAGCGGCCCT
>JASEHB010000618.1 GCA_030018745.1 Desulfatibacillaceae bacterium
CCTTTTTCATGGAGCAATTGCTTGCCTGGCTTTTGTTAAAAAACGCCCCCGGCGTGGGAAACCGCGTATTCAAGGAGCTTTTGGAGCGATTCGGGCATCCTGATGAAGTTGTCAGGGCCTCCCAAAAGGCCCTGCTATCTGTAAGGGGTGTAACTCCCCGCACAGTGGAATATCTGAAAAGCAAAACAATACCCCAGGAAGTCCTTAAAGACCTTGAGGCTGTCAAGCAAAACAATGCCCGCATAGTAACGCTGTCTGATGAAAACTATCCGGCAATGCTCACCCAGATACCGGATCCGCCGCCTTTTTTGTATGTGCGCGGAGAGCTTTTTGCCGATGAGCGGGCCGTGGCTGTTGTGGGGGCGAGAAATGCAAGCCAATATGGATTGCAGACCGCCAACAGGCTTGCCAAAGAGCTTGCCGACTGCGGCGTGACCGTTGTTTCGGGCATGGCGCGGGGAATTGACACCGCAGCCCACGAAGGGGCTTTAAGCGCCAAGGGGCGGACAATAGCTGTGGCAGGATGCGGGTTGAGCCGTGTGTATCCCCCGGAAAATGCAAGGCTGTTTGAAGCCATTGCCGCAACCGGCGCTGTGGTGAGCGAGCTTTCCATGAACGCTCCGCCCCATGCCTCGCATTTTCCGGCCAGAAACCGCATAATTTCAGGCCTTTGTGTTGGCATTGTGATTGTGGAGGCAGCAGCAAGAAGCGGCTCGCTTATAACCGCTCGCATGGCCCTGGAGCAAAACAGGGAGGTGATGGCAGTTCCCGGCAGCGTGGCCTCCTTCAAAAGCGCGGGGACTCACAACCTCATCAAGCAGGGGGCGGCCCTTGTGGAAAACGCCAGGGATGTGCTTGCCCACCTTGCCGGGCCTCTTTTGTACACGCCCCAGGCAGCGGAGATTTTTCAAAAACAGGCGGCTGACCACTTCACGGCCAAGCATCAATCAAATCCGCCCTTGACAGACCTGCAAAAAAAGGTGCTAAAGGCGCTGGGTCCCTATCCGGTTCAGATGGATGAGTTGTGCAGGGAGCTTTCTCTGCCAGTCGGCGAGCTTGCAGCAGCGCTTCTTGAAATGGAGATAATGGGGCTTGTTTTTCAGGAGCCAGGCAAGATGTTTTCCAGAAAACAGGTCTGAAATCCGTCTTTTTTCAAAGGCTTGTCAGCCGTTTGCAGCATAAAAAGCCTTTTTAAAAATTCCCCCGAACCGCGCAGGCAACCAGGCCAGCGCCAAAAGCAGGGTTTAAAAAGTGTCAAAACCTCTTTTAATAGTGGAATCGCCAACAAAGGTGCGCACCCTTAAAAAGTACCTGGGCAAGGATTATGCCGTGGAAGCCACCGTGGGCCACATAAAGGATCTTCCCCCCCGTGCGCTTGGCATTGACATTGAAAAAAACTTCGAGCCTGAATACGAGGTCATAAAGGGCAAAGACAAAGTTGTGGCAAGGCTCAAAAAGGCTGCGGGCCATGCAAAGGACATCTACCTTGCCCCAGACCCTGACCGCGAGGGCGAAGCCATTGCCCAGCATGTCAAGGAAGAGCTTTCCAAAGGCAAAAGCAAGGACAAATTCACCTTTCACCGGGTGCTTTTTCACGAGCTTACACGAACTGCCATACTGAAGGCCATGCAGACCCCCCAGCCCCTGGACACCAACAAATACGAGGCCCAGCAGATTCGTCGGATTCTGGACAGGCTGGTGGGTTATCAGGTTTCCCCCCTCCTGTGGCGCAAGGTGGCAAGCGGGCTTTCGGCAGGCAGGGTCCAGTCTGTGGCTGTGCGCATAATCTGCGAGCGCGAGAGAGCCATAAGGGCTTTTGTGTCCGAGGAATACTGGAGCATAACCGCCCA
>JASEHB010000619.1 GCA_030018745.1 Desulfatibacillaceae bacterium
GAACTACTTCTTCGCCGGCATCAGTTGCCTTTTTGTATGATTCAATCAACTCCCTAGAAAATTTTCAACAAGGTTTTTTTCCTGCTTATTCCTCCTTTTCCATTCTTACAGAGACTGACCTGGCGTGGGCTGACAGGTTTTCTGTGTTGGCCAGAAGCATTATGTCCTGGGCATCTTTATCAAAGGCTTCTTTTGAGTAGGAAAGCAGGCTGGATTTTTTGGTGAAGTTCTCCACAGAGAGGGCGGATGAGAATCGGGCCGTGCCTGCTGTGGGCAGAACATGGTTTGGGCCTGCTATGTAGTCGCCAACCGGTTCCGGCGTGTGGTGGCCCAAGAATATTGCCCCGGCGTGGCGGATTTTGGGGAAAAGGGAAAAGGGGTCGGAAACTGCAAGTTCCAGGTGCTCCGGGGCCAGTTTGTTGGCCACAATGGCTGCTGTATCCAGGTCCGGCACAATAAAGATTGCGCTGTTTTTCCTTATGGCCTTTTCGGCTATTTCCCTTCTCTCAAGCTTCTCCATTTCCTCAACAAGGGCCTTTTTCACCCTTTGGGCCACAGAGCGCTTGGGTGTGACAAGAATGCTTGCCGAAAGGGGGTCGTGCTCGGCCTGGGAGAGCAGATCTGCTGCAACAAAGGCTGGGTTTGCAGAGGAATCGGCAATGACAAGCACCTCGCTTGGGCCTGCTATCATATCAATGCCAACTGTTCCGGCCACGAGTTTTTTGGCTATGGTCACAAAGATATTGCCCGGCCCCACAATCACATCCACCTTGTGCACGGACTGGGTTCCGTATGCCAGGGCAGCAACAGCCCAGGCGCTGCCCATTTTGTAAACCGTGCTTACGCCAAGCTTGGCTGCGGCTGCCAGCAGGTAAGGATGCACGGACCCGTCCGGTCGTGGGGGGGTTGCAATGCAAATTCTTTCAACGCCTGCTATTTGTGCGGGGATTACTCCCATAAGAACCGATGAGATAAGGGGAGTGTTGCCACCCCTTCCGCCGGGCACATAAACCCCGGCAGCATCAACGGGCCTCACAATCTGGCCAAGGAGCACGCCGTCCCTGTCCATTGTTATCCATGACTGTTGCTTCTGGCGCTCGTGAAAGGCCTTTATGTTGGCGATTGCCTTTTCCAGTGCCTTTTCAAAGGCAGGGTCAAGGCTATCAAGTGCCCTTTCCATTTCCTTTTGGCTTGCTGCCAGGTCTGCTGTTTCCAGGTTAGGGGCGTCAAACTTTCGTATGTATTCTATGAGGGCTGCATCATCCTCTTTTTGTATTCTGCGAAGAATTTTCTGCACAGCCTTCATATCCGCAGCAGCAAAGGAGACTCCCCTTTGCGATATGGATGTAATTTTTGCAAGGGCCGACAGGGAAGGGTAGGTGTATGTTTTCAAAGGAAACCTCCTTATTTGGAGCAGGCATCAAGATGCTTTTTAACCCCTGGGGTGATACTGTTTATGAATTTTTTTGAGCTGCTCACGGGCAACATGGGTGTATATCTGGGTGGTGGCAATGTCAATGTGGCCAAGCATTTCCTGCACCACCCGCAAATCTGCGCCGCCTTCCAGAAGGTGGCTGGCAAAGGAATGGCGAAGGGAATGAGGGCTTATATTTTTAGTGAGGCCGCATTTTAAGGCATATTCCTTTAGCATTTTAAAAAAATTCTGCCGGGTCATGGGTTTTCCCAGGCGGCTTAAAAAAAGGTATTGGCTTGGGCCTTTTCTCATAAGCCGTGGCCGACAGCTTAAAAGGTAGTCATTGATTGCTTCAATGGCTGCCTGGCCAAGCGGCACTATGCGCTCCTTTGAGCCTTTGCCCATTACGCGGATAAAGCCGGCAGCAAGCTC
>JASEHB010000620.1 GCA_030018745.1 Desulfatibacillaceae bacterium
GGCTGCGACTCCTGCATGATGGGCTGCCAAAGAAGCGCCAAGTGGACAACAAGGGTCTTTGTGGATGAGGCCATTGCAAATGGGGCCAGGCTCGAGGCATCAACCCCTGTGGAAAAGCTCATTGTGGAAAACGGCAGGGTAAAAGGCGTTTTAACCCGCAAGGGCAAGGCAATTCCCGCCGCAAATGTAATCCTGGCAGCAGGAGGCATAGGCACGCCGGGCATTCTGCTGCGCTCCGGCATAAATACCGTGGGCAGCCACTTTTTCATGGACCCAATGAACTTGATTATCGGCCAGGCAAAGAACCGCCAGGGCGGGGCCTACAAGGAGATGACCTTCACCCACACCATTGATTCCTTTAAGGAATCAGACGGCTTTATCATCTCCAACCTTTCTTCCTTCAGCGCCACCATGCCCAACATCATGCGCCAAAATGTGTTTTTTAAAAATTTCTGGCGCATACCGGGCTTTCAAAAGGCCATCGGCCTTTTTGTAAAGCTTGCAGACTCCCCCCAGGGTCGGGTGAGCGCAAACGAGCGTCTGGAAAAGCCTTTTCCGGAGTACGACAGGACCCGCATGGCAAAGGGCACGGCCATTTCAAAGGAAATCCTGCTGGGGGCAGGCATTGACCCAAAATCCATTTCCGTGGCCGAGTGGATAGGGGGCCACCCTGGAGGCACAGCAGCAATGGGCCGCTTTGTGGACAGGAATTTCGCCTCGGAAATTGAAGGCCTCTTTGTGTGTGACGGGTCTGTCATGCCCCAGTCTCCAGGCGTGCCGCCAACCTTGTCCATCCTGGCCATGTCCAAACTGCTGGGCAAAATGCTGCTTGGCCAGGTTACACCCGAAGAAAGAGCAATATAGAGCGGGGCTTTTCAGCTGACTTTTGGAGGCGATTTGTGCGCAAGCAATCAGGACGGTAAAATTGAGGCGGGCTTTTTGACTGGCTTGCGCCTTTGATGCGGGTTTGTGGTATTGAGCTTGCCAACCCCTTTTTTTGATTGCATATATCCAAAAATAGGGATACATTTGCAGCATTTGGGTGCGCCGGTTCTGGAGGAGGAACCAAATCCGGCAAAGCGCCCGGACCGCTGCTGGGTATAATTGGCGCTTTTTTTGTGCAGCAACCTTTTGGAGAAAAACCTTGGGAAAGGGAGGAAAACCATGAAAAAAATCTGTTTGCTGGCTCTTGTTGCAGTTCTGGCAATCGGCATGGTGGCTGGCCCGGCATTCGGCGCAGACCGGGACAACCGCTTTGCCCTGGGCGGCAGAATAAGCTATGTCCTGCTCACCAGCTACACCGACAAAACCAACGCCAACTTTGAGACTGAATTCGGCGGGGCAGCCCTTTTTGAAATTGACGGCACCTGGTTTGTGAACAACATGTTCTCCCTGGAAATGGGCCTTGGCTATGACAAGGTTTCCGTTGATGGGAAGAACAAGACCACAGGCGCAAAGGCTTCCATCGGCGACATAACCCAGATTCCCCTCACCCTGACAGGCCGCCTGCACTATCCCGGCGAGAGCTTTGCCCCCTACATCGGCTTTGGCTGCGGCTACTATTTCAACAGCCTTGACCTGGATGCCGTTTTTCAGGCCACCATGCCCGCCGGAACAAGCCAGGACATTGACAACAGCTTTGGCTGGCATCTGGGCGCAGGCATAGAATATTTCTTTGATGACAACTGGGCCTTGAATGTGGATTACAAGTATGTGTGGAACGAGTCTGATGTGGAGACAACCACAGCAGCAGGCACCATCAAGGACAAGGTGGAGATGAACGGCTCGGTCATCGGCCTGGGCTTCAAGTACCTGTTCTAAAACAATCTTTTGGCCTGCAATT
>JASEHB010000048.1 GCA_030018745.1 Desulfatibacillaceae bacterium
AGGTTTGCCCCCACCAGCTCGGAAACCCTTAAGCCCGCGCCATAGGCAAGTTCCAGCATTGCGCGGTCACGAATGCCCAGAATGCGGGTAAGATCCGGAGTTTCAAGCAGTTTTTCCACCTGCTCCACAGTTATCACATCCGGAAGCCGCATTCCGGTTCGGGGCATATCCACAAGGCGGGCAGGATTTTTTTCAAGAATTTTTTCCGCCTCCAGAAAGCGGAAAAAACCCCTTATGGAAACCAGATGACGCGCCCGGCTTCTTGGGGAAAGACCTTTTTCCCGCAGGCGGATAAGGTGCTTTAGTATGAGCGGCGTGTCTATTTTGCTGACGCTGTCAATCCCTTTGACCCGGACAAAGGCGCTGAATTCGGCCAAGTCCCTTGTGTATGCGGCCAACGAGTTGTCTGCAAGACCTTTTTCCACTAGCAGAAAATGCACAAAACGGTCAAGAAGGCTGTCTATGTCTGAAGCCACATCTGACATGGGCAAACCCCCTTGCATTTGAAAAGACCTTGGAAGGTGAGGAATGAGGCGTCTTTTTCTGTTCGCAGCAGAGCAGGCCGAAAAAAGCTATGGCCCTGCATCCTGGCCCAAGCCGTTTAGAACCTCGCAGCCATCTTCGGTTACAAGAACCATATTTTCAAGGCGCACGCCGCCCCATCCAGGCAGATAAATGCCCGGCTCAATGGTAAAAACCATGCCGGGAGACAAAAAGCTTTCCCTTAAAGGGCTTATCCTTGGCTCCTCGTGCACGGCAAGACCAACCCCGTGGCCGGTTCCATGCCCAAAAAAATCTGCATAGCCCTTTTGGCGGATAAAGTCCCTTGCAGCCGCATCCACGGTTTTTGATGATGCTCCGGGCTTCACTGCGGCAATGGCTCGATCCCGTGCCTCGTGGACAATGTTGTAAATCTCCCAGAACTTTTTGTCCGGCTCGCCAAAAACCATCATGCGGCTGATGTCCGAGCAGTAGCCGTCTGCCTTGCATCCCCAGTCAAAAAGGGCTGGCTGACCTTCTTTCAGTTTTTTGTCGCCAGGTATGGCATGGGGCATGGCGCTGTTCTCGCCAAAAGCGGCAATGGTGGGAAAGGAAGGCTCTTCTGCGCCCAGGCTATGCATAAGGCTTTCCAGATGAAAGGCAGCCTCCTTTTCGGTCATGCCCGGTGCCAGGGTGTCCAGAAGCTCGTTGAAGGCGGTCTCGGCAATGAGAAGTGCCTTTCGCATGGTCAAAATTTCCGTCTCGTCCTTAATAAGCCGCAGAGGTTCAACCAAATTTTCCAGGGGGAGCAGTTCAACCTGGCTGGAGCTTTTTTGCAGGCTTTCCTTCATTTTTTCAAACGAGGCCAATGAGAGGCGCACCTTTTCAAATCCCAGTTTTTTTGCATTCAGGATTTGGCATATCTGCGGCAGGGATTGTTCAAGACCTTGGCGGTACTCAAAAACCTCCCAGTTGGGGCATTGGTTTTGTGCCTGAAGCACAAAGCGGGAATCCGTTGCCAGGACAAGCTTGTCCGTACTTATAAATAGGGTTCCCGCGCTTTCGTCAAAACGGCCATCCTGGCCGGTGAAGCCGGAAAGATACCTCCGGTTTTCCTCAATGCTTATCATCAGCGCGTCAGCGCCCATGCCCTGCATGGAAAGACGCAGCTTTTCCACCCTGCCCTTGTAGTCAAAACCGTTCATTTGTTTATGCCCAAAGTCTTTTAAATAATGGTTGGTTTTGCCGCCTTTTTAAATTTGGCCAAGAATGTGCTGGGCCAGGCTGTTGTAGTCCATTGCCCCAAAGCTGCTGCGGGCAAAGAAAACCACCGGCTTCTGGTGCATTGCGCTCTCGGCAATGGTTGTGTTGGCGCGGATTGGGGTTGGAAACACCTTGCCGTTAAATCGTTGATCCTGGGATATGGATTCCATGACAGCGCGGCTCACCCTTGTGCGCGGGTCGTAAAATGTTGGCAGAACGCCCAGAAGGTTAAGATCCGGGTTTATTTCCTCGCGCACAAGGTCAAGGGTTTCCAAAAGGTCATCCAGGGCTGCATAGGCATGGGGCTGGGTCTGGCAGGGGATGAGCACCTCATTGGCAAAGGCAAAAACATTCACCGTGAGCAGCGAAAGGCTGGGGGGCGCATCCACAAAAATAAAATCATAGTCGTCAGCAAGGGGCTTTAGCCGCTTAAGGCGGTTTTCCCTTGCTATTTCGTTTACAAGCTCCACTTCCGCCCCGGCCAGGTCCGAGCTTGCGGGAATAATGAAAAGGCCGCTCCAGGGAGTTTCGCACACTGCCTTTGCCGGATTCAGCGGCTTTTTGGCGGTGATCAGCTCATAGGTGGTGGGCTGGCCTTCCTCCACAACGATGCCAAGATTTCGGGTGGCGTTGAATTGGGGGTCCACATCCACGATGAGAACCTTTTTGTCCCACTGGGTAAGGGCCGCAGCCAGGTTTACAACCGTGGTGGTTTTGCCCACTCCGCCTTTTTCGTTTACTACGGCAATAATGCGGCTGTCAGCCATAAGTCCCCCCTTTGCCCTGGCCTTAAAATACCCCGGTGCTTGCGGCATTTTTTTGCCGTCGGCGTTTTAAGGCCACCTTGCTGGTTTATTTTTTTGGGAACCGCCGGGGCAATCCTTTTTGCACCAAAAAAGGAATCAGCCCTGGGGAGTCCGCAAATCCTCCAACTGCTGCAACAGCCCTTTTAGTCTGCCCTGCATGGCATCCATCTGCTTTAGGGCGTTTTGTTTCTGCTCGGCTTTTTGCTCAATAAGCCCAAAAGTTTGGGCCGAACCTTGAGTAAAGAGCTTGAACCGCTCGAAAAGGCTGGCCCAAAGGGAATCGGCCAGGCGATCCATTAGCTTGAAAACATATTGATATTTAAGGTTTTCACGATAATCCAAAAACTGATCCATCAATGATTCTTCGGTCTGTTTCTTCATGCGGGAAAGAGCCACGCTCAATGTATCCTGCCTTGCCTGCTCCGGGCTTTTGGCATTCAGCTTGAAAAACCCTTTTACACCCCGGACCATGCTCTGCCATCCGCTTCGCATGACTGCCTCTGTCCTTACACTCACAGCATACTGCATGGATGTGGCAAGGGGTGGCACGGCAAGGGCGCTCTCCCTTTTAACCTGCTCCACCTCCACGGGCGGCAGGTTTCTTTCCAGATCCAGGCCCGGCTCAAGCCCAAGCTCCTGCAGGGCCTTGTTGTAGCGGCCCACAGCCTCGCGGACCATTGCCCCAAAGGGGCCGCCTATGTTTTCAAAAAGCCTTTGAATTTCCTTTTCCTGGGTCCGCACAAAGCGAATAATGGCAGGGTTGACTTCGTGGGTCAAATAACCGTCCACAGCGTTTTTAAGGTTCTGAAAGGCAGCGTAAACAATTGTGGATACGGCTGCATCGCTTTTGGAAAGGCCGGCAAGATCCGGCGTGTAATCGTTTATGAATTTGCGCACTCCGCCCACCACATCCCCGTGGCGCATATCCAAAAAGCGATCCACCTGAATCCCCATTTCCTTTTTTGCGCTGATAAGGGAGCCGTCCAATGTGTCGCGAATCATGGAGCGCACCTGGATAAGGGTCTTGGCCTCCCTGTCCAGAGTCTCGGCCATGCCCCTTGCCTGGCCGGAATCCTTTTCCGCCAGCCCGCTGGCAAAGCGCATCCACTGGCTTAAACCCGCGGCCATTGCAGCAAGGCGGTCGGCATGACTCTGGAGCAGCATTGTCTTGCGATCCTGGGTGAGCCTTCTTTCAATAAGCTCTATGAATTGGGCCTGCTGCTCCTCCACAAAAGCAAGGAGCTTTTTTTCCGCCCTCCATTGCTCAAGGCGTGCCCTATCTTTTTCAGTAAGATTTTGACTGGTGGCGCCAAAAAGAGTGTAAAGGGCAGAAAAGGCAAATATCTGGGGTTCGGGCTTTAGAAGCTCGATTTCCTTATGGGCCTGCTCGTTGACCCTGATAAGGTCATCAAGGCTGGAGTGCTCGGTGAGATCGCAGTTGAGGACAAAGTAAATAAGTCCGTCAAGGCCCATCTGCCTTAAAAGGGAGAGAAAGCGGATATCCGCCTGGCGAAGCCCCGTGCGGCTTGAAACCACATAGATTATGAGATGGGCTTTTAGCAGGTACTCCTCAATTTTAGCCAGGTGCATGGGATTTGGGGAGTCGCTTCCCTGGCAGTCGGCAAACTCCACATGATCCTTGAAGCTGGCCTTTTCCGGTACCGTGAGGGCTATGTCGCTCAAATAGGAAGCCAGCTTTTCCTGGCTCACAAAATCCCGGTGCAGGTCAAAGTCGCTTCCGGAAAGAACAAGCTCGCCCGAATCGGACTTTAGGTAGGGCCGCACCTCTTCAAAGCCCTCCAGCAGGGAGGCAAGAACAACTGCATGGGGGTTTCTGGTATCGCTTGATATAAGGCTTTCCCCGGCCAGCTCATCAAGGGCCTTTTGCAGAATTGCCCTGTGCTTTGGGTCGCCAATGTCCGCCGGGCCTTCCAGCTCATCAAGGGCCTTGCCCGGAAAGAGCACAAGGGCGCGGTTTATTTCATCGTTTATCTGCCGGATGCTCTTGAATGAAAGGGTTGCACAAAGAGGGCCGCCCGTGTGAATGCGGGTAACAATGCTTGTGAGCACACCTGCCCCCCGGCGCAGGTGCTCGGCTCCAAGAAAGGCGTTTAGAAATGTGCTTTTGCCGCTTTTAATGGCCCCCACAACAGCCACCCGCAGCAGGCCCTCGTTTATGTGGCGGCGCATCTGGTTTATGCCAGCCTGCCACGAGGCAAATGGGTTTGAGGTTATTCCCGGCAGGTTTTTGGCCTCGTCAAAAAGAGAGGCAAGCTCGGTGCACAGATTTAAAAGACGGTTTTTTGCCTGCTCAAAATCGGACATGAAGACTCAACCTTACAAGGCCCGCAGGCTTTTTTTAAAGCGTGCGGAAGTTTTTGCTTATTGAAACGGCCTGTTGGCTGTTTAAAAGTTGCAGCCTGACAAAAAGCCCTTTGGGTGGCAGGAACAGTTTGCTGCAACTTCTTTTAAAGACCGCACAACTAGAGAGGATTTTGGGGAAAATTTCAAGGCCTTTTGTCCATTGGGTGCGGAAAAGGGGCGGGATAGGGCTTTGCAGGAAATGCAAAAAACTTATTTTTGACGATATTGTTAAGGGCAAATCCGTTAATCAGGAAAAATCCGCCTTGTTTTTGCGGCCCTCGGCCCAGGTCAGGGCAAGCACAAGGGCAACCCCTAAAAGCATAAGCCCGATGGCTGCGAAAAATTCGCCTTCAAAACTTGCGGGCAGCAGGTTGCTGGCATCCCCGTCCTTCCAGGGCCAGACCCTTCTTAAAGAGCCAAGCATGAAGCCTGTGAGTACGGCTATTATTATGTCGTGCCAACGGGAGAAAAGCCAGCTCAACACCCGTACAAAGGTAACTATGCCCACAGCCGCACCTGCGCCAACAATTAGGATAACAAGAATATCCCGCTGATTCACGGCATTTAAAATGAATTCGTATTTGCCCAAAAGCACCAGAATAAATGAGCCGGAAATGCCCGGCAGAATCATGGCGCAGATTGCTATGGCCCCGCAGGCAAAGAGAAACCACCAGGTTTCGGGAGTTTGGGCGGGAACCATGCCCACAAGGAAAAAGGTGAAAACCCCGCCGCCTGCCAGATAAAGCAACAGGGCAGGGGTCATCTTTTCCAGGTGCCTGCTCACCGTGTAAGCTGAAGACAGAACAAGGCCAAAGAAAAATGACCAGATGAGCACAGGCTGATTGACAAGCATCCAGGAAATGCCCTTGGCAAGGGTGAGGATTGCCGCGGCTATGCCAATGCCAAGGGCAAGAAGAAACTCCCACCGCGCCCTTTGCAGGGCCTCTTTGAACTGCCTTTTGAAAAGAAGGCCCAAAAGGGCGGCGTCAAAGGAGCGGATGGAGTCCAACAACTCACGGTATATGCCCAGAATAAAAGCCATTGTGCCGCCGGAAACGCCCGGCACCACATCTGCTGCGCCCATGCAAAAGCCCTTGGCGGATATTATGCCGTACTCCTTTACGGAGCGGCTGCCTTTTTTTGCAGAAAGGGCAAGAATAGGAGATTTTTTCATCTTTACTCCCAGGCCCTTGGGCAGGCCTGCATTTAAATTGGATAGGTCGTTGGTGTGTCAGCAATGCAATCTTAAAAAGGCTGCCTAATCCTCCCATCCTTCCCTGCCGATAAGCTTTACAAACCTGCATCCCCCCATTCGGGTTTCAGAAAAACCCTTTTCCGTGCGCACAATTTTAACAAGCTCCTGGCTCATGCGGTCGCCCACGGGTACCACCATGCGTCCATTTAAGGCCAGCTGGTTCAGAAGGGTCTTGCCCGCAAGGGGCGCTCCGGCTGTAACGAGAATGGCGTCAAAGGGGGCTTCTTCGGGCCAGCCAAGCGTGCCGTCACTGCATCTGGCGCGGATGTTGTGCAGGGCAAGCTTGTCGAACATGGTTCTGGCCTGGGTGAGAAGGCCCTGTATGCGCTCTATGGTGAAAACCCTTTCTGCAATATGGGCCAGTATGGCGGTCTGATAGCCCGACCCTGTGCCTATTTCCAGAACTTTATCTTTGGGGGAAAGGGTCAGGGCCTGGGTCATCTCCGCCACGATATAGGGCTGGGAAATGGTCTGGCCCTCTCCTATGGGCAGGGGAAAATCTCCATAGGCCTGCTCCCGCAGTGCTTCCTCCACAAACAGGTGGCGGGGAACCTTGCGCATGGCGGCAAGCACCTTCTCATCTGTAACGCCGCGTGCGCGAATCTGGCGTTCCACCATGTCATGGCGCTGGCGCTGATAATGCAGGTCGTTCATGAGCTTTCTTTCAAAGTGTTTTCAAATCCGGCAAGGCATTTTTTAATCTTTTAACCCTGCTCCTTTAACAATGCTGCCAACCTGCGTCAAGCATTTGAATTGATTTGGCCTGCATGGCTTGTCACAATCGGCAGGCCTGTGCTACCTTACCCAACTGCCAAGGCTTTTGCAGCCTTATTTTTTATTGCAGGCATTTTTTTGAAACAGCAGCAGGAGAAAACGCAAATGGGGCAAAAAATATTCAAGCCTGAAAACCGGGCCACCCTTATAGGCAGCCTGCCGGTGAATGACCACAAAGCCGCCCTTGAAATGGTAAGGGGCGCTGCCCCGCATATTCCTCCCTGGGCGCAGCTTCCGCTTTATCCGGCAGAGGGCATGATAGCCCAGTTTGTGCATGGCCTGCCAGGTGTTGAGCACAAAAAAAACAAGATTGTCCTCAACACTTCAGGCAAGGACTTTGACGCCCAACTGCTTAATTTTTACGAGGACTACCTTTCTGTTTCCCAGGCAGTCAAAGTGCCGGATGACTCGCGCTTTGCCCTTGCACAAAAAGATGCCCCAGGTTTTTTTGCGCTGGAAAATGCCCTTGAAACCTGGCCGGAGCCTCTGTTTGCGGTCAAGGGACAGGTTACAGGGCCTTTTACCCTTGCAACAGCCCTGGCAGATTCCCAGGGCAGGGCCGCTTTTTATGATGACCGCCTGCGGGACTGCATTGTTAAATCCCTGGCCCAGAAAGCCCGCTGGCAGGTGGAGCGCCTTTCCCGCTTCGGCGTGCCTGTAATCCTTTTTCTGGATGAGCCTGCTCTGGCCGGTTTTGGCTCCAGCGCCTTCATATCCGTTTCCGGCGCCGATATTTCCCAATGCCTTGGCGAGGTGATAAGCGCCATAAATGAGGCTGGCGGCATTTCCGGCATTCATGTATGCGCCAACACGGACTGGGGCCTGGTTCTGGAATCCGGGGCGCGCATCATCAACCTTGACGCTTACTCCTTTACGGAGCCTTTTATTTTGTATGCAAAAAGCCTGAAGGCGTTTTTGGAAGCAGGCAACACGGTTGCCTGGGGCATAATTCCAACAGCAGACCCGGCAGATATAAGGCGGGAAAGCGCAGCCTCCCTGGTTGAGCTTTACCAGAAGGCCGTAGCCGCCTTTGAAAAGGCGGGAATTGATGGCAACAAGCTCCGCTCCCAGTCTCTTATAACCCCGGCCTGCGGACTTGGCTCTCTTGATATTGATTCCGCTGCCCGCGTGCTGGAGCTTACAAAAGAGGTTTCCGCCCTTTTGCGCGGATGAATTTTTTTTCATGGAATGGTTAAGGAATTTTTTTAAACAGCAAGATTTGGTGCCGAACACAAAGGCCCCTTCTCACAAGGAGAGCAAGATGTCATCAATACAGCAGTTTAAGGGCAATTCCCGCTATGTTCTGGATGAGGAGCTGGCCCAGATAGTAAATATATCAATGGCCCTTGAAATGCCCCTTCTGCTAAAAGGCGAGCCTGGCACGGGCAAGACAATGCTGGCCCATGCAATTGCCCAGGCACTTTCCATGCCGCTTTTGGTGCTGAATGTGAAATCCAGCATGAAGCTTGTGGAATGCCTTTACCAGTACGACACCCTCACTCGTTTGAACGACAGCCGCTTTGGGGACTCCACCCGCGATGTCTCAAACATTTCCGAATATATCCGCATGGGCAAAATAGGCCAGGCCTTTACGGCGGACGAGCGCACGGTTTTGCTCATTGACGAAATTGACAAGGCGGACACGGATTTTCAGGATGACATGCTGGATGTTCTTGACCAGATGGAGTTTGACATAATCGAGATAGACAGAACCATAAAGGCCAAAAACCGCCCGGTTATCATCATCACAAGCAATGCCAAAAAGGATTTGTCCGATCCCTTTCTTGGCCGTTGCAACTTTCATCACATCGCCTTTCCGGACCCAAAGTTCATGCGCAAAATTGTAAAGGTGCATTTCCCGGATTTGCCCGACAGAATCATGGAAACCGCTGTTTCCGCCTTTTACTCACTGCGGGAGGTGGACGGAATAGAGAAGAAACCGGCCACCCGCGAGCTTATTAACTGGGTCCGCGCCCTGACAACAGACCCGGATTTTGCGCCCAAAAAGCTGGAAAACGGCGATGTTCCCTATCTTGGGGTGCTTTTCAAAAAAAGCCCGGACTACAATAGGGTTTCAACAGCCTTGAAGCGGAAAAGGTTTTAGGCGGCAACAGCCTGATTTTTTAAGCTTCAACCCTTTTAGCAGGGCAAGAGCAATGTTTGTTCCATTTTTTTACACATTAAAGGAAATTGGGGTTCCTGTAAGCCCCACCGCCTTTCTGACCCTGCAAAGGGCTTTGTCTTTAGGCCTTGTGCAAAGCGTGGACGACTTTTATGTAACTGCCAGGGCCATACTGGTTAAAAGCGAGCGCTATTTTGATATTTTTGACCAGGTTTTTGCCCATCATTTTCAGGGCGCAGACCTGCCACCAGACAAGGGCGTTGAAATTGATGACGCTCTGCGTGCTCTTTTGGCAGACTGGCTTACAGACCCAGAAGAAATGGCAAAAGCCCTTGGAATGGACCCTTCCGAAATAAGCAAGCTCACGCCTGAAGAGCTTATCGAGTACTTTCTTGAGAGGCTGAAGGATCAGGATGGCCGCCATGACGGTGGCAATCGCTGGATAGGCACGGGCGGCACATCGCCTGTGGGCCATTCCGGGCATCATCCCGGCGGCATGAGGGTGGGGGGCGTCTCCCGCAACAAGTCTGCTGTAAAGGTTGCAATGGAAAGGCGCTACAAGGATTATTCCCGCCAGGGGCTTTTGCGGGAGGCCCTGATAGGCGAGGCTTTAAAAAGCCTGCGCAACCTTGTGCCTGTTGGCCCCAAAGACCGTATAAATGTGGATGAAACCATTTATCAGACTACCCGTAACGGCGGGGAGATTGACATAATTTTTGAAAGGAGTTTAAAGGATCGCTTAAAAATCATCCTTGCCATTGATAACGGCGGATGGTCCATGGACCCCTACATTCCTGTTGTTCAAACCCTGTTTGACTATGCCAAGGCAGCCTTCAAGGACATAAAGACCTACTTTTTCCACAACACAATCTACGAAAACCTCTGGGAAGACCCAGGCCGCCGCCACAAGCCGGTAAAGGTGCGGGAAATGGTGCGCTTTGACCCGGAAACCCGGCTTATCATCGTGGGGGATGCCTCCATGGCTCCCTATGAGCTTTCCGCCACGGACGGCTCCATTTACATTGACGAGCGCAGCGGAAAGGCCAGCATTGAGCAGCTTCGCTTTCTGGCCGAAACCTTCA
>JASEHB010000621.1 GCA_030018745.1 Desulfatibacillaceae bacterium
TCCTTTAGGCATGGGGGTCAAGTTTCTGGACCTTACCCAGGAGCAATACCAGCGCCTGAAAATAGCCCTGGAGCGGGGCGAATGACAGGGCCAAAAAGGACGACTTCTGCATGAAAATAAGTCCCCTCATCAGCCAGTCTCATCTGGAGCTGGATGTGGCCTGCCATGACAAGCCTGCGGTCATGCAGGCCTGTGCAAGGCTTCTGGCCCAACTTGGCTTTGTTTCTGATGAAGCGGCCTTTTGCACAAAAATGCTTGAGCGGGAAAGTGTGATGTCAACCGGCGTTGGGTTGGGCATAGGAATACCCCATGCCATGGAAGACGGGCTGGCCAGGCCCGGCATTGTTCTGCTGCGCCTTTTGCGGCCTGTGGATTTTGGGGCCATTGACGGCCAGCCTGTTGATATTGTCATTGGCCTGGCAGTGCCGGAAAATATGCGCAGCCTGCATCTTCAGGTTCTGGCGGCCATCAGCCGCCTGTGCCGGGTTGAAGCCTTTGCCCCTGCTGTGCGCAGCGCCAAAAACCGGGCAGAGCTTCTGTCTGCCATTGATAACATGGAGCAGGGCCTGGCATTTCACTGATTGATTTGTCGGCCTGCGGGCCTTTTTGGGCTTTGTCCGCCGCCCGTTTTTTGTTTCAAGGACTTCAATGCACCTTATTGTATGTGTAATAAAGGATGAGAGCCTGCTTTTTGAGATTCTCACCGGCTGGATAGATGCAGGGATAACCGGGGGCACCATTGTGGAAAGCACCGGCGCCCTTGAGCTTTTGTCTGACCATGTACCCATATTCGCAGGATTTCGAAGCCTGGTTTCCGGCGGAAACGCTTACAGCAAGACTCTTTTCACCGCGGTAAACGACCCTGCTGTGCTGGAAGCGGCCATAGGCTGGCTGAAGAAGGTATGCCAGAAGGCAGGGCCGGATCAGGGTGTTTACTTTGTGGCCCCCCTTTCGGACATGGGGCATCTTGGCCAGGACTGCCAGGAGTAACACCCTGCTGGGCCTTATCAAAAGGCCCTCTTTCCTCTTTTAGAACCTTGCCGGTTCTTACCCGGAAAACATTGGCAAGGCCATGCTGTCATCCGCCAAAAGCCAACAGCACAATGGCTGCAATGCACATTCCGCACAAAAGCTGCCAGCGTTGGGGCAGGGGCCACGAGCGCAGTCGGGCGTAACCTGCCCCAAATCCCATGCCAGCAGCAAGGCCAAAAAGGTGAGCAAAAAAATCGCTTTTGGGGCTGTTGCCCAGAAGGGCCAGAAGGGTCAGGGCTGCGCCCAGCACAATCCATCCGGCCCTGTCTTTTTTTCTGGCGCCCGGAGAAGGCGGCGGGGCCATGCGGTAACCGGCAAGCCAGCCCATTGCCCCAAAAACGCTTGTGGAGGCCCCGGCGCTTAAATGCCCAGGGCCGGCAAATGCAGCGTTGATGAGGTTGCCCACTATTCCGGAAAGCAGAATCATGAGCCATCCGGCTCCTGCCCCTGCAATCTGGGCCACAGCCGTGCCAAAAATCCCAAGCCCTGCCATGTTGCCTGTCAGATGCACAGGATCAAAATGAAGAAAGAGCGCAGTAATACTGCGATACACCTGGCCTGCAAGAATGGCGGCGCTGTCTGCGCCCCAGATGCGGATAAGGCTTCTGTCACTCTCCACAGAGCCAAGAAAAATATAGAAAAGAAGTAAAACTCCGGCAGCCCACCAGCCTGTGCGGGTTACCACAAGGGGTGGGGCGGGCCTTTCCGGCAGAGGCGGGTTTTCCCCCTGGTAGGCCTCAATTTCTTCAAGAGCTTTTTGGGCGACTGATGCAGGGGTGAGTATCTGCCAGCCATCAGACTTTTTTTCAA
>JASEHB010000622.1 GCA_030018745.1 Desulfatibacillaceae bacterium
GGGTCAGGGGCAGGTTCCCAGGAGCCTTACCTGATAGAGTATGTGGCCGGTCTGGCCAGGCTCAAGAACCTTGTAAAGCCCCCCGCTCACTGTGTCCAGGTTCACGGACAGGGCGTTGTCAAAAAGGATGATGCCGTCAATGTCAGGCTCATCGTCAATGTCCCCAAGGTAGGCGGCCCCTTCCACGGTCACGGACACATCCCTTGTGTTGCCCGAATAGCGGTTTGGGGCAAAGGCCGTGGCATTTGGAATGTTGTCTGAAATCACAAGGTCCTTTTGCTTTGTTGCGCCTATGTTCTTGAAGTCTATCTTGTATTCCAGATAATCGCAGGGGCTTGCCTGGTTGTTGAATGAAAAATCCTCGGCCAGGGTTACATTGCGGACGAATTTTAACAGGCGGATCTGGCCTGTGCCGCCGGGGCCGACTGTTATTACATCGTTGACCATTGCCGAGTCATCGTAGATGCTGCCCGTATCGCCATTGTTGCCCGCCGTGTTGAGCCAGTTCTCCAGCGCCATCACGGCAAGGTTCTCCACCTTGCCCGGCGGCACGGAGGAAGGCACCATGACCCGCAGTATTATGCAGGCTGTTCCCGCCCCAAGGGCCGCGCCGCTGTTTAAGGTGTAATATCCGCCGGACGGCGCAAGGGGGCCTCCGTCCGGGTTCAGGTCGCAGTCAAGGTCCTGGTAAACAACGAAGCTCCACATTTCCTGGCTGGCCAGGGAAATGGCCGCCACGCCGGGCGTGAAAAGGTTGATTGTGTGGGGTATGGTGAGGCTTGACCCCTGGCCCACAAGGTAGGACTGGGGCGGGGCTACTGTGATGGTTTTCACGCCGCCGAAGTTGTGGTCATTGTAAAGCGTGCCGGAAGCAACGGCAAAGGAGATGGCGCTGCGCTCCTGGCTGGTGTCGGCGGAATCGGCATTTACAGCATTGCCTATGGAGTTGCCTGTGGCAAGCCAGCCGGAAAGCTCTGTTTTTACGATGTGGATGCTGCTGCCGTTGTAAGCATGATCAATCCAGAGGGTGTAATCGCCCTTGCCGTCTGTATGGGTGCTGTCAATTACTGTTGAGCAGGCCGCATCCGTGCAGGCCCTTACAATGACATTTGCGATTCCGTATTCATCTGCTGCATTGTAAATTGCATTGTTGGCATTTGAGCTTGTGGCCGAGCCGTCCCCTTTGTCTTCGAACACCTTGCCGCTTACCTTTGCGCCCCGGTACTTGCCGAAATTCACATTCTCCAGGCGGGTGGTGTTGAAATCAATTGTAAGGCTGTTGGGGGTTGTGGCCATCCATCCCGCGGGGTCGGCCGGAGTGCAGTTCAACAGGCCATCCGTTGCCGTTATGAAGGTGTAGGTCCCATTCAAAAGGCCGGGCATTTCCCAAAAGCCGGTGGCCGGGTTAACGCTGGCAACGGCAATAACGCTGCCTGCCTGGCAGGCCTTTACGAAAATCGTTTCGCCCGTGCCGCTTTCGGTGTCGTTTTTAACCATGTCGCGGTTTGCATCATTATACACAAAACCCGAAAGGTAGGTGTTCACCCCGCAGTCAATGGTTATGGTGGTGTATATCACGCCGGGAATGGGGGTTGGGTTGGCATAGTTGGGCGGTGTTGCGCCCATGAGGGCATTGACCTCTCCCGCGGTGAGCATACTCCAGGTTGTGTTGCCGGAAGAATCCGTTGCCTTCACGCCCACAAGGTAGTCCCCGTTAAGGGCTGCGGTGCCGTCCCAGGTGGCTGTCCATTCTGGTGCGGTGGCCATGGTGGCGCTTGCCATGAAGGTCCATGTGCTGTTGTCATCGGGCTGGCCGTTGCCGTTGGC
>JASEHB010000623.1 GCA_030018745.1 Desulfatibacillaceae bacterium
GAAAAGCACGAAAAAAGCCCAGAAAAAATGAACCCGGCTTGTTGTTGGGCTACAAAAATCCGGAAATTAGTTTTTGCCTTCCAAGGGCCTTAATTTGACGGATTTTCTAGCCCAACCTACCAATCTGGCATCTTGGTTGACCGTGTACGGCAGGCACAAAAGGCAATGCCAACAGAAAGGCTTGCCCGGTGCTTCTTGCTTTAACGCGCAAGGGTCAATGAAAAAATCTGGTTTCCTTCAATAAAGCAGATCCAGCATTCTGGCCATTTCCATGCGTGTTTTGAAGCGCTCTTTTTCGGCCTCAAAGCGGGTTTGGTCCATCTCGTCTGTGCGCTCTTCCAAAAACTTGAGAAAGGCTTTTTGGCGAAGGGTGGTGAATTTTTCGTCATCCACAAAAACAAGGTTTTCCGATTCCATGTAGCTTGAGCGCATGGAAAGGTTAAAGGAGCCGCAGGCGCAAAGCATTGAATCAAACATGAACTCCTTTGTGTGCAGGTAGGGCTGGGGGATTGTCTCCTCCCCGGCTTCGCCCCGCACCGTGAAAATGCGAACCCCTGCCCGCAAGAGGTCTTCCAGATAGTTTAGGGTAAGCAAAAAGCCCAGACCCATATAGACCTCGCGGGCGGTTTCCGGAGAGTTTATGCACAGGCGCACATCCACCCCCCGAAGAGCTGCATCAAGAATGACATCCCTCAAAAGGCTGTCGGGCAGCACAAGAAACTGGGAATAGCCGTAAAAGCTTTTTGTGCAGGCCTCCACCGCATGGGCCATGCACAAAAGCGCGCCGTAGCGCCTGTTCCAGGGCCGGGAGCAGGCATAAACAGCCCTTAAATCCCCCTTGTTGGGAGCCTGGGGCCTTGTGCCGTGCAGAACCTTGGGCCGCAGTATGCCTGGGGCGGCCACCTCGTCAAAAACCTTTGCAAAGCCCTGTTCCATGTCCTCGATAACAGGCCCTTCAATCTGCCAGTCCGCATCCAGCCAATTGGTGAAGTAACGATCCTCAAGGTTGCGTCCGCCGACAACGCCCAAAAGGCCGTCCACCACAAGAATTTTTTCGTGGATTGCGTAATCCAGCAAAGGCAGGGCCGGAAGCCCTGAAGGCCCCCCGAAACTGGAAAGCCATTCCTCAATGGCCTTTGGCTGCCGGTCAAGCTCCTCGCCGCGCCACATTCTGTCAAGCCAGTGATCCCTTGTTCGCCTGTCGCCGCGTTTGTCCTTGTCCTTTTCTGCCAGGGAATTGCCGTTGAACATGGCAAGATGCAGCCCCCCTTTTTTGGCCTTTGGCAAAAGAAAGGACCAGACCGAGCTTTTGCGCTCCATCTCCTTTGCAAACCTGTCGTAGCCCCGATTCAATTCAGAAAAGAACTGGCTTACACGCAGCTTCAGGGCACCAAGGGGGGATGAAGGGAACATGGTGTCTGCATTGAGCAGCATAAACACATGAACACCCTCATCCACCTTTGCCAGAACTGCATCCAGAAAACGGCCCTTGGCAAGGGCGCGATCCAGCACAAAGGTTTGAAGCACAATCTGGCGCCTGGCGCTTTCAATCATTTCAAGGCGGCGGTTCAAGGCAGCCTCGCCGTCAGCAAGCACCTCTATTTTGTTGCCCGTGCGAAAAGGATATCCCGCAAACTCCTCCATCTGGCTGTTAAAAGCCGCAGAGCCGATTGCAGGAACAGATGGGTTTCTTTTGTGGATAACCGAAAAGGTTGTCTGTCCAAAACCCTTTCCATCTGTGGAATCCTCTGCACCCACCGGCAGAGAGTACTCCCCTGCATCCAAAAGCCGGGGAAGAGGAATTTTTATTGAATAATCCCCC
>JASEHB010000624.1 GCA_030018745.1 Desulfatibacillaceae bacterium
TCCCCCCCCTTACTGGCAGCCCGGTGACCGGCTTATTTTTGCAGTTTACGACTCCATATTGAACATACGGGCAGATGAGCAGAATCTGAACAGCCCAGGCCAGGTGCGCGATTTGATTCTGGAGAAGGCTCCATACCCAAGAGGGCTTGATGACCACCAGAAGATTGTTCTGGACCCCCTCTCCAATGCCACCCAGGCGTTTTTGCGGGCTTTTCCCGGAAGGGCCAGCCTTCACACCCTTGCCCAGGCCGAAGCATGGAAGCTTTACGCCGGCAAGCGCGATGCGGGCGACCACCTGGCACAGGTCATCTGGATTTCGGTTTCGGATGAGGACCATGACACCACGCGCTCCCAGGACGAGCACCGCCGCTCTGCAGATGCCGAAAAAATCACATCCGAGATACAGGAGCGCCTCCGGGGCACCTATGATTCCCACCGTCTTTTCAGGGTCTTTGTGGGAGACAGGATTTTCCTCACGGTTCATTCCATAGGCCCCAGGTGGGATGTGCTGGAGCGGGAAAAGGAGATAATGGCCCTGCTTGAGCAAAGAAGACAGCAGATTGAAGATCTCAAGATCTCAAAACATTTGCCAGAAGACCAGACCCTGGGTTTTGAGGAGCGGTTAAGAGAGCTCAAGGAGGCAATGGAGGAGGACAGGGCCAGAAGCAGGGAGGAGCTTGCAGAAATTCAGAGCAAGCTTGAGGAGATGGAGCAGGAAATCAAACGGCTTGACCTTATCAAGGGAAAGGCCGCCCTGCAGGAGCAGCTTGAGGCCCTGAAAGGCGAGCTGGCGGCTGTTCGCAATGAAATAGAGCAGAAAGACAACACCCTTGCCTTTGAAGGCAGGCTCAACCGCTTTGAAGGGCAGATGCAGGCCCTTGTGGCGGAAATTGAAAAGCGGGATGCCTTGTCTGAAACAGAGTTTGGAACCCTCAAGGGAAGAATCGGCTCATTGGAGCAGGAGATAGCAGCCTTGAGGGAGGAAAACATAGACACCCGGCAAGAGCCTTCCCTCCCTGAAAATCTTCTCCATATACAGATAGGCCAGAAGGACTACACGCAAAAGGACATTCCCCTTGCCCTTGGTTTTTTACGGGACGAGCCGGACGGAGAGCAGCTTTTCAACCGGCAGATAACCCTTGTGCCTGCGGCCTTTACCAGCAGGGACTTTTATTTTGATTCAATTTTCATGGAGTTTCTGGACGAAAAGGGGGCCATTTTGCCCAACATGGCCGCAACCGTGCCTGAAAACAAGGATATTGTGGCAGGCAGCCCCCTTGTTTTGTCCATGCCTGAAAATGAGAGCTTTTCCTTGGCCAGCAAGGCCCGGCTGCGGGTGGAGTATTTTGTCACCGCACCCCAGTTTTCCGGCCCTGACAACGGCCGGAGCCAGGAATGGGTTTTTGGCGTGAAGCACGAAAAACCCGGCTGGACCGCCCTGCTCATTCTGCTGCCGATTTTTCTTGCGGCCCTGGCCCTTGTCCTCTGGCTGGTGTTGGGCCAGATGCGGGGCAGAAGCGATGCAGGCCGGGATGCTGATCCCCTTTTGGCAGGCAGCGATTCGTCCGAAGGGGAAAACGCTTTGAAAGCCGGAGCCGCCGGTGTTTCTGCTGCTGCCGCAAGCAGGGTGCGGATAACAGCAAAGGGCCACGAGGGAGAGAAATACCTGTCTGAAGGCGAGTCTTTGGTTTTTGATGCTGAAGATGACACCTTTGGAGGGGCTGTCCGCTGGGACCTTCAATGCCCGGATCAGAGGCTTGAATTGAAGAACGGCCAGCTTGTGCTCAAAGGCGATTCGCGGGGCATTCCCAAAACGCTGG
>JASEHB010000049.1 GCA_030018745.1 Desulfatibacillaceae bacterium
GACAGCAAGGCCAAGCTGTTCTGGTTTTTTGTGCTCATGGCCTTTCTTGTGGCTTACCCCCACATTGTTCCGTCCAACAGCTATATCTACATGGCCAATCTAATGGCCATCAACATCATCGTGGTTTTGGGGCTTAACCTGCTGGTGGGCTTCACAGGCCAGATATCGCTGGGTCATGCGGGTTTTTTCTGCGTGGGCGCCTATGCCACTCTCACCCTCATGATTCATGCGGGCCTGCCCTTTATTGTGGCCCTGCCCGCCGCCGCGTTCATATCCGCCCTGCTTGGCTTTCTTTTGGGCCTGCCCGCCCTGCGCCTGGAAGGGCCTTACCTTTCCATCGCCACCCTGGGTTTTGGCATATCCATAACCAAGGTCATAGGCAAAATGGAGTTCTTTGGCGGCCGCCAGGGCCTGCACGCCCCGGAATTGACCATA
The DNA here is from genome assembly GCA_030018745.1 of Desulfatibacillaceae bacterium. Lineage (GTDB taxonomy): Bacteria > Desulfobacterota > Desulfobacteria > Desulfobacterales > Desulfatibacillaceae > JAGVAW01. Next base: position 436 of record JASEHB010000049.1, read on the forward strand.
GGCGGCTGGAACCTTGATACGGATATGGACTTTTACTACCTGGCCGTGGGCATTACTGTGCTTCTTACAATAGCGGCACGCAACATAGTTAAAACCCGCGTGGGCCGGGCTTTTATATCCATACGCGAGGCAGACATAGCCGCCCAGACAACAGGGGTGAATCTGACCTATTACAAGACCCTTGCCTTTGCCCTTTCCGCCTTTTACACCGGGCTTGCAGGCGGTCTTTTTGCCTTTGTTCTGCGCTTTGTCGAGCCGGAAATGTTCACCCTGCTCATGAGCATCCTCTTTCTTGCAATGGTGGTTGTGGGCGGTCTTGGCTCCATCATGGGTTCCATAACAGGGGCCATTCTTATCACCTGGCTGGATTTGCAGTTAAGGCACATACTCACAATTCCATATCTGGGAGACTGGCTGCGCGCACTTTCCCAGTCGTGGTTCTCCATAACCGGCGTTTCCAACATCCAGTACATTGTATTGGGAACCATTGTTGTTCTCATCATGGTTTTTGAGCCCCTTGGCCTTTACGGGCTTTGGATTCGGGCTAAAAAATACTGGAAAACCTGGCCCTTCTAATAACAAGGCCGGAGCTATAATATGATAGATTTTATCCAGATGCTTCTTTCGGGTGTGGCTGTGGGCAGCTCTTATGCGCTCATGGGGCTGGCAATGGTTCTTATTTACAAGACCAGCGAGGTGGTGAACTTTGCCCAGGGCGAGATGGCCCTGGTGAGCGTTTTCATGACCTACCTTGTTCTGGCAACACATGGCTGGCCCTTTCACCTGGCCTTTCCGGCAGCCCTGGTTTTCTCATTTTTTCTGGGCTGCTTCCTGGAATGGGCGGTGCTGCGCAGGGCAAAAACTCCCAATATTTTGAGCATGATAATCATCACAATAGGCATCGAGATGATTCTTCTGGGCCTGGTGAGCTGGAAATTCGGGGCCGACCCAAAGACCCTGCCCTTTCCCATAGGCCCCTATGACGCATTTATGATAGGCGACCTTTTTATAAGCGAACTGGAAATAATGACCCTGGTGCTTGCCCTTGCAATAATGGCCGGCCTGTTTTTGTTTTTGCGCTACACCCGCTTTGGCATGGCCATGAAAGCCACCCAGCAGAACCCTGTTGCAGCAAGGCTCATGGGTATCCGCGTCAACAGGATTCTCATGGTCACCTGGGGCATTTCCGCGGGGGTGGGCTGCGTGGCCGGCCTGCTCATAGCACCCACGGTCATGAGTCCCTTCATGATGTGGGACCCCATGCTCAAAGGCTTTGCCGGGGCTGTTCTTGGCGGCATGACCAGCCTGCCCGGCGCCGTGGCCGGCGCATACATTGTGGGCGTGGTGGAAAACCTTTTCGGCGGCTATGTATCCACAGAGTTCAAATCCGTTGTGGCTTTTGTGATCATTGTGGTGGTGCTCTGCGTCAAACCCAGCGGATTACTGGCGCGGCACTATGTAAAGAAGGTCTGACAAAGGCGTTTTCATCTCAATTTTGTTTGGGTATCGGCTTTGACTATTCAGCCGGAAGCTTAACCGGCAACAGCACAAACACAAAGCAAAGGAGGTTCTCGATGAAGATTCGAAGCGTATTGGCGATAATTGCGGCCCTGGCATTGAGCTTGTTTTTGGGAGGCGCTGCCCTGGCCCAGAACGGCATAACCGACACGGAAATCCATATCGGCCAATGGGGACCCCAGACCGGCCCGGCAGCCCCCTGGGGAGCCGTGGCGCGCGGCACAGGCGTTCTGTTTGACATGATAAACGCACAGGGCGGCATACATGGCCGCAAAATCGTCTATCATATGTTCGATGACGGCTACAACCCGGCCAAAACAATGGCAGGCGTCAAGGAGCTTCAGGAATCCAGCACCGGCATCTTTGCCTGGGCTTCGGGCGTTGGAACCGCCCCTGGCCTTGCGGTCAAGGAGTATCTGGCCAGCCGTCAGGTGCCCTGGGTAGGCCCGGCTTCAGGGTCCCCCCACTGGAGCGAGCCGCCCCAAAGAAACCTTTTCGGTGTTTATCCCCTCTACTTCCTTGAAGCCAAAACCCTTACCCGCTACGCTGTTGAGCGCATGGGCAAGAAGCGCGTTGCCATAATGTACCAGAATGACGACTACGGCAAAAACGGTGTTGAAGGGGCCAAGGAAGAGCTTGCCAGCCACGGTCTGGAGCTTGTGGAAACCGTTCCCGTGGAGCTTACGGATACGGACCTGCGCTCGCACCTTCTGCGCCTGCGCCGCGCCGATGCAGACTGCGTTCTGCTGTGGCTCTCCCCCACCCATGCTGTCATGTCTGTGGGCACTGCCAAAGCCATGAACTTCACACCCCAGTTCATGAGCACCTCCACCTGCTCGGACTTCCCGCTCATGATTCACATCTCCAAGGGCCTTTGGGAAGGTGTCATCACCGCAAGTTTCGGCGAGCTTCCCACCTCCGGCAGCCCGCTCATGCTGGAATACAGAAAGGCCTTTGACCAGTATGCAGCCAAAGAAGAGCGCTGGGGCGTTTTCTTCACCGCAGGAATTGGCTTTGTTGAGCCGATGGTGCAGGCCCTTCGCAATGTGGGCAGAGACCTCACCCGCGAGCGCTTTATTGAGGAAATGGAAAAGATTCAAGACTTCCAGGGCATTCTGGGCAAAATTTCATTCAAACCCTTTGATGCCAATGATCCTTCCAGCCGCCAGGGCCAGTACGAAGTCTTTTTGATTGAGTGCCTGGCAAACGGGGATGCCCGCAGGCTCACAGGCTGGATTGACGCAAGATAAAAAGGCCGATGCCAAAGCGCATTTTTAGGCGCTTTTAGTTGTAAAACAGAGCCGAATCAGGTGGTTCATGTCATTTTTCAAGGTGGAAAATCTTTCGGTTTGGTTTGGCGGGCTTGCAGCCATTGACGGGGTGAGCTTTGAGGTGGAGCCTGGCCAGGTCTTTGCAGTGATAGGCCCCAACGGTGCGGGCAAGACCACCCTCTTCAACTGCATAAACGGCATTTACAAGCCCGGCAAAGGGGAGATTTTTTTCAAGGGCAATGAAATTGTGGGCCTGAAGCCCGATGCTGTTGCGCGCATGGGCATTGCCCGCACATTTCAGAACATTGAGCTTTTTGACCACATGACCACCATGGAAAACCTGATGCTGGGCCGCCACATCCACATGAAAACAGGTCTGCTGCGGGGCGCTTTCCTTTGGGGAAAGCGCTCCTTTGCAGGCCGCGAGGAAATGGCTCACCGGGAAAAGGTGGAAGGCATAATTGACCTGCTTGAGCTTCAGTCCGTGCGCAACAAGTTTGTGGGGGCGCTTCCCTATGGCACTCAAAAACTCATAGAGCTTGGCCGGGCGCTGGCTTTGGAGCCGGAGCTTCTGCTTTTGGATGAGCCATGCGCGGGCATGAATGCAGAGGAAAAGCAGGACATGATTTTCTGGATAAAGGACATCCAGGACGAGCTTGGCATAACTGTGCTTCTGATTGAGCATGACATGAAAATGGTCATGGATATTTCCGATCAGGTGCTTGCCATAAACTTCGGGCGGCCCATAACCCAGGGAACGCCAGAGGAGGTCCAGCAGCATCCGGAGGTCCTTGCCGCATACCTGGGAGAGGATGCATAGGGCAGCAATGCCCATGTTTTTTAAAGCAGAAACACAAAAAGGCCATAAAGCTGTACGGGACGGAGGAAGCACTTGGCGCCCATACTGGAAATAAAAAACATCGAGACCTATTACGATCTCATCTATGCCATCCGGGGAGCTTCTTTAATCGTTGAGCAAGGCTCCATCACCGCCATTTTGGGCAACAACGGCGCTGGCAAGTCCACCATTTTAAAAACCGTGATGGGCCTCATTGAAGACCAGCCCGACAAAGGAAGCATAGAGTTTTTGGGCGAGCGCATAGACGGCCTGGACACGGAAAAAATCGTGCGCAAGGGGCTTATCTATGTGCCTGAAGGCCGTGAGGTCTTCAACGAGCTTACTGTTGATGAAAACCTGCTGATGGGGGCCTACACCCGCAATGACCGCAAAGGCATGGCCCAGGATTTCGAAAGGGTTTATGCCTATTTTCCCGTGCTGGCCCAGCGCAAAAAGCAGTGGGCAGGAACCCTTTCGGGCGGAGAGCAGCAGATGCTTGCCATTGGCCGCGCTCTTATGGGCAGGCCCAAGCTGCTTTTGCTTGATGAGCCTTCTTTGGGCCTTTCCCCCATTCTGGTTCAGGAAATCTTCAAAATAATATCGGCCATCAAGGAAGAAGGAGTGACAATTGTTCTTGTGGAGCAGAACGCCAAAAAAGCCCTTGCCATTTCGGACTTTGCACTCATTCTCGAAAACGGCCGCTTTGTCATGGCCGGGCCTTCCGCAAAGCTGGCTCTGGATAAGGATGTGCAGGAATTTTACATGGGCGCACGCTCTGAAGAGTCGGCCAAGGGCTATCAGCGCTGGAAGCGAAAAAAACGCTGGCGCTGACCCGCGGGCCTGAAAAGTTTTTTTAGCAACAGGACGCCGCAGTTTCGCCAAAAAAATATCCGGAAGCTTTTTTTAAAAGCCTTGCCGGAGCAGCAACCCCAACAAAAAGGTGTTCCGTGAGCCAGATTGAAAATAAAGCAGATACCACTCCTAAACTTTTCCGCCAGACAGTGGAGAGGCTAAAGGACAGGCCTGCCCTGCGCTACAAGCAGCTTGGCCTTTGGCTTGACATAAGCTGGCAGGGCTATTTCGACATTGCCTCAAGGGTGGGCGCAGCCCTTATAAGCATGGGACTTGAGCACGGCGACCGGGTGGCCATAATCGGAGACAACAGCCCCCAGTGGGTGCAGATAGACATGGGCGTACAATGTGCAGGCGGAGTGGCCGTGGGCATTTACTCCACCAATTCATGGCCCCAGGTGGAATATGTCATCGAGCATTCTGACGCCAAATTCTTTTTTGTGGAAAACGAGGAGCAGCTCGACAAGTGGCTCATGTTCCGGGACAAGGCGCCGGAGCTTAAAAAGGTTATTGTCTGGGACATAAAGGGATTAAGGGACTTTTCCGATCCGGCCGTCATGACCTTTGACGCGCTTCTGGAAGAAGGCAAAAAGGTCTTGAGTGCGGACCCGGAAATTGTCAACCGCCGCTCCCAGGCTGTTGAGCCTGATGACATGTGCCTTCTCATCTACACTTCCGGCACCACCGGCCCGCCCAAGGGCGCAGTTCTCACCCACCGCAATGTCACCTGGATGGCAAGCGCCATAATCGCCCAGAACCCCATTGGTGATAATGACGATGTGTTGAGCTTTCTGCCCCTGTGCCATATTTTCGAGCGGCTTTTTTCGGTTTTCGCCCACATTGCCCAGGGGTACACGGTAAACTTCATTGAAAGCCCGGACACGGTTCTGGACAACATGAAGGAAGTCTCCCCCACCGTGGGCTATGCTGTTCCGCGAATATGGGAGAAGTATTACTCGGCAGTGATGATTCGCATGGCAGACGCCACCTGGCTCAAACGAAACGCCTTCAAGCTGGCCCTTAAAATAGGCCAGAAGCGGGCCGGGTACATAATGGCATCCCAAAAACCGCCCCTTTCGGTGAAGCTTCTTTATGCCCTGGCCTATTTTGGGGTTTTCACCGTGCTAAAGGAGAGGCTTGGCTTTGAGCGGATGCGGGTGGCATATTCAGGGGCCGCGCCCATTTCGCCTGATGTCCTGAAGTTCTTCCAGGCAATAGGGCTTAATCTGATGGAAGGCTACGGCCAAACCGAGGGCACGGGTGTCACCACCATAAGCAGCGAAAACTGTATGAAGCTAGGTACTGTGGGAAAGCCGCTGGACGGCTGCGAGGTGAAAATTGCCGATGACGGAGAAATACTTGTGTGTTCGCCTGGCGTTTTTGCCGGGTATTTCAAGGATCATCAGGCAACGGAAAGCACCTTGAAGGACGGCTGGCTCCATTCCGGAGACCTGGGCGAGTTCACCCCTGACGGCTTTTTGAAGATAACCGACCGCAAAAAGGACATCATTGTCACCGCAGGCGGCAAGAACATCACCCCCCAGTACATTGAGAACAAACTCAAGTTTTCACCCTACATCAACGATGCCGTTGTAATAGGCGACAAGCGCAAGTTCCTTGTGGCGCTCATTGCCCTGGATGAAGACAATGTGGTCAAGTTTGCCCAGGACAAAAAGGTTCAGTTCTCCACTTACAAGGATCTCACCCAGGCCCCGGAGGTTTACGAGCTTATAAGCCAGGAGGTGGATGCCGTTAACGCCGGGCTTGCCCGCGTGGAGCAGGTGAAGAAGTTCGGCATCCTGCCCAAGAAGCTCTACGAGGAGGACGGCGAGGTCACCCCCACCATGAAGGTGAAAAGAAAATTCGTAAACGAGGCATTTGCAGACCTGATTGAATCCCTTTACAAGGGAAAGTAAAAAGCAAGGGCTTATCCAGCCCGTTTCACCGCGCCGGGGGCCGGGGCAAACAAGCCTTGCAGCCCTGGCGGCCCGGTAAAAGGAAGGCGTTAAAATGGCAGAGCAGGTTTTTCATGTCCCCAACATAACTTGCGGGCATTGCGTGGCAACCATCAAAAACGAGCTTTCGGAAATAAAGGGTGTAAAGAGCGTGGATGGAGATCCGGGTACAAAAAATGTATCCGTCATCTGGGACAGCCCGGCCACCAAAGAGCAGATAATTGCCCTGCTCAAGGAAATCAACTACCCGGCGGATTAGTCCGGCTTGGCAGGGTTTATATTGAGCCTCCGGGCGCCTTCAAGAGCGTGCTCCTGCCCTTCCAGCCTCTGGGAGCAGATGGATTGGTGTATCAGCCAGTAGCTCACCGCCAAAGCCAGAATAACCGCAGCGGTCGCCCACACATAGGCCACATCCAGCTTTGCAAAATCAAACACAATTACCTTACGGGCAGCAGCCATGAGCGCGGTGGCCAGCACCAGGCGCACATGGATGACCTCCTCGCGCAGATAAAGAACGATGTTGACAAAAATTTCAATGGCGATGAGCACTGCCAGAAAAGCCCCGAACACCCCCAGAATCTCGTTCATGGTGAGCATTCCGTAAGGCGGGGTGGTCACATGGGCGTACAGAATTCTGACAATGTCAATCACTCCCCAGAAGATGACCAGGGTCATGAGCAAGGCAAGTATTCGCACCGCCACAAGAATAAATGAATAAAGCTTTTTTATGAGCCGGGCCTTGCCGGTGAGCAGAAGGGAAAAGTGGTTGAGCCAGCCCGCCGCAGGGCTTGCTTTTTCCGGCGTCATATCCTGGTTCATGGCAGTCTTTCCTTATTTTAAGCCTGCTGTTGCAACAGGGGTTCAGGAGCCTAAAATTGCCGCAGGCAGATCCTGGGGCCTTTCCACCATTTTTTGGGCGCCAGCGCCAAGCAGCTCATCAATGGGCCTGTAACCCCAGGCAGCGCCCACAGGCAGCATCCCGGCATTTACGGCTGTCTGCATATCCACGCCGGAATCCCCCACAAAGGCTATGTTGTCCGGGTCCAGGCTCATTTTTGCGGCAATGGTCAGCGCTCCGCCGGGGTCGGGTTTTTTTGGCACATTGTCCCTGTGCCCAAGCACCCGCACAAAATCATAATCTGGGAAAAAATGCTCCACAGACAAGACTGTCATTTCATGGGGCTTGTTGGAGAGAACTGCCAGAGAAATGCCGCGGCGCGAAAAGTTTGCAAGCATTTCATTCACACCGGGCCAGGGCCTTGTCCTGTTTTTCCAGCCATTTTGATAATGGGCCAGAAAGCTTGCAAGGCATTGCTCTATGCTTGCCCCTTTTCGGGCCTCCGGAGGCAAGGCCCGGTAAATGAGCATTCTGGCCCCATCCCCCACAAAAAAGCGGTAGGCATCAGCAGGATGCCCGTCAAAGCCTGCCTGCCCAAGGGCAGCATTGGCAGCATCCGCAATATCGGCAAGGGTGTCCAGAAGCGTACCGTCCAGATCAAATATCACCCCAAAGGGGGTCATGGTGCGCTGGGGGGGCATGAGCGCCTTTTCTCCTTTAAAAACCTATTCCACACCCGGCAGCCAAAGGTAATAGTAACCGGGCGCAAGACGGCTCCAGTAGGCGGGCAGGCCCAGATCCACAAGGGGTTTGCCGGGCCGTGCCTGCATGGTGGTCATGTTGTAGATGTTATCATCAGGAAAGTCGCTTCGCCTGTAGGCAATCACCTTTGCGTCATCGGGCAGGCCTGCAAGGGAGCGGGCGGTTTCAAGAGCCTTTTCCATGTAGCCTATGCCGTCAATCAATCTGTGCTCCAGGGCCAGGGGAGCCGTAAAAATACGGGCCGTGGAAATAAGCTCCATGCTTGCGGCATCAGGCTTGCGGTGCTCTGCCACAAGGCCTAAAAAGCGCCCGGCAATGGAATCGGCCACGCCCTGGAAAATGGCAAACTCCTCATCGCTGGCAGGGCGAAAAGGCGAACCCATGTCCTTGTTGCGGCCGCTGGTCTGGGCAGTAACCTCCACACCAAGCTTGTCCATGAGTCCGGTAAGATCCGGGCGGAGCAGGATAACCCCCACGGAGCCTGTTACGGTGTTGGGATGCGCCAGTATGTAGTCTGCCGCAAGACTCACATAAAAACCTCCAGATGTGGCGACATCCATCATCACGGCCACAACCTTGGCATCTGTCTTCTGCTTGAAGGACATAATCTCATTGTAGAGGATGTCGCTGGCTCCGGCAGAGCCGCCCGGCGAGTTTATTACAAGCACAAGGGCCGCCACCTTGCCATCTTTCCGGGCCTTGTCCAGATGGCTCACCACCTCCTGGAGCATACTTGGCCTGTCGCGGAGAAAGTCCCTTTCGGGCGTATCGCTTATCACGCCGGTAATGGGAACAACAAGGATTTTAGGCTCGGATTTACCCGATAGAACCCTCTCTGCAAGCGGGTCCTTTGCATCGGAAAAAAGCTTGATATTGGGGGCAACACAGCCGGTCAGTGCAAGGGCAAGCACCATGCCAAACAAAAGGGCGGCAAATTTGCATCTTTTCATGGCAGACCTCCGCAGTTCAAAGATGCTGCAATGTTAGGGGAGCAGCCTTGCAAAGTCAACGCATTGCGCTTGGGCCGCTCTGCGCCTGCCTGTGAGCCGACCTATTTTTTGAAAAACAGGTATATGGCAAGAGCCACAAGAATGCCTGCAAATATGCGCTTGAAGCTTGCGGTGGAAACATGCTCCAGAAGCCGCGCCCCAACCTGCGCGCCGATTATGCCTCCAAAACCCAGCAGAAGCCCGGCCTTGTAGTCAACATTTGCAAGCTTGTTGTGAATGAGAAGGGCCGATGCACTTATGACAAGAATGCCCAGAAATGATGTGCCAACAGCCTTCTGGGCCGTGTAGCCCATTACCAGCAGCAGGGGCACCATCAAAAAACCGCCCCCAAGCCCGGAAAAACTCGCCCCCACACCCACCAGAACACCAAAAAGCACCAGCGCGCCGCCTTGCAGATATATTTCCATGCAAATCTCCTATGAAAAAGCAAGGTTTTGTAATTTGTTAAGATTGTGAACAAATTGCAAAAGCTTTTCCCCTGCACCCCTTTTCAAAAAACTTAAAGAATTTTCAAAATGTTATATATTAACCGCGCTTATGGCCGCTAAAAAA